>NZ_BAAAZG010000002.1:142178-169689 GCF_039536785.1 Actinomadura miaoliensis | reverse complement strand
GGCGCCCGCCGGCCGACGCCGTCGCCGTCGCCGCCCGTGTCGCCGTCCCCGACCCCGCCGGTCACGCCGCCGGTGACCCCGTCCCCGCCCGGCGTGCCGACCGTCGTGCCCGCCAAGATCGAGCTGTACGGGACCAAGACCGCCCAGGTCCGGCTGACCGCCGAGAACGGCCCCATGGTCTGGAACTCAGTGTCATCCAGCGACCGGATCAGCGTCTCCCCCGCCGAGGGCAGCCTCGAGAAGGGCGACTCGGTCGACCTGACGGTCACCCTGCGCACCACCTTCCTGAACCCGCCGGGCGAGGGCACCGTGACCTTCTCGGTGGACGAGGGCACCAGCCGCCGCCTGGACGTCGTCTGGGGCTTCTACTTCGTCTGAGCGCCGGCCGGGGGTCAGTGCTCGGGGGCGTCGCCTCCGGTCCGCCGCTGTTCGTCGAGGAGCGCCTGGACGCGGGTCTGCACGGCGCGGGCGACGAACGGGTCGACCACCATCTTCACCAGCGGACGGACGCGCCGCGCCAGGTCCGCCGCGTCGCCCGTGGCGCCTGCGCAGACGTCCGCGTGCCGCCGGACCACCTGCTCCCGCACCAGGTCGACGAACCGCCCGGCGATGACGTCGCAGTCGTCGCGGATCCGCCCGGCGGCGTCCAGCACGGCGTCCAGCGGTATCCCCGCGGCGACCAGCTCGGCGCCCGCGTGCAGCAGCCGCGGGCTCGGCACCCGGAACCGGTCGCCGTCCGGCTCGATCAGGCCGAGCTCGACGGACCGCCGCACGACGCGCGCCACCTCCGGCGCCTCGCCGCCGCGCCCCGGCAGGAACGTGCGGACCAGCTCCTCGAGGGTGACCGTGCCGGGGACGCCGTCCGACCACGGCTCGGTGAACACCTGCTCGACCCCCAGCACGTCGCCGACGTCCCGGCCGGTCTCCCAGGCCGTGAGGAGCTCCTTGATGATCGCCAGCGTGTAGCCGCGGCGGAGCAGCCGCCCGATCAGCCGCAGCCGGGCCAGATGCGCGTCGTCGTAGATGCCGATCCGGCCCCGCAGCCGCGGCGGCCGCAGCAGCCCGCGGTCCTGGTACGCCCGGATGTTGCGCACGGTGCTCCCCGCGGCCCGCGCCAGCTCGTCGATGCGGTATTCGGCCATGCCCCCGTCTCGCCTTTCGATGCCGGGTTGATCTTACGTGCCCCGCATTGCCGCAAGTCCGGTGCTGGGACGGGCCGCTGCCATTCGGCCCGCGCCGCCCACCGGGCACCGAATTCGATTACGCCTTTCCGGTGAACAGCCGGCATGACGGCGCCCGGAATCGGGGAACGTCCGGCACGTCGCCACGACGGTTCTCGGTGCCGTCACCCGGACGAGCAGGGGATCCGCGCCATCGCACGTCGCTGAATGCCCGGGCCTCGACGCTCCGCCGGGCCGCCGGACTATCGGCGAAATCACCCACCGCGAGCCCGGGAGAATTCACCTCGTGCGCGTCCTGTCATAGCGTCGCCGGCCGTTCTCGGCAATGTCTCGGCCTGTGATTCTGCTAACCCCGCCGTCCGGTCTCCGTTCGCCCTTGGCGCACATCACACGGCACCTCGTGACACGGTATGAAAGACTTGGCCACTTGAGGATCTCCGCCGAAGGACCGACCGGGTTGGACAGGGAACTGCGCGTCACACGGCGCAACGCACGATTCCAGCAGTGGCAGGCCCTGCTGTCGAACCGCACCAAGCGGCAACGGGCGGGCGAGTTCCTCGTGCAGGGCGTCCGCCCCATCACCCTCGCCGTCGAGCACGGGTGGACGATCCGCGCCCTGATCCACGACGACGCGCGCAAGCTCTCGACGTGGGCGGCCGGCATCCTCGACCGCGTTCCCGAGGCGCAGCGCGTCGCCATGGCCCCCGACCTGCTCGCCGAGCTCGGCGGCAAGACCGAGGACGTCCCCGAGCTGCTGGCCGTGGTCGCCCTGCCGCCGGACGACCTGACCCGCATCCCGCCGGGGCCGTCCTTCCTCGCGCTCGTGTTCGACCGGCCGACCAGCCCGGGCAACATCGGCACGCTCGTCCGCTCGGCCGACGCGTTCGGCGGCACCGGTGTGATCATCACCGGGCACGCCGCCGACCCCTACGACCCCAAGGCGGTCCGCGCGTCCACCGGCTCGCTGTTCGCGGTGCCCACCGTCCGGGCGCGTTCTCACCGCGAGGTGCTGCGCTGGGTGGACGACCTGCGCGCGGACGGCCTGCCGGTCACCGTCGTCGGCACCGACGAGCAGGGCGCGGTGGAGATCGCCGACCAGGACCTCACCGGCCCGACCCTGCTGGTCGTCGGCAACGAGACCAGCGGCCTGAGCACCGGCTGGCGCGAGTCCTGCGACGTGACGGTCCGCATCCCGATCACCGGCTCGGCCAGCTCCCTCAACGCCGCGTCGGCCGCCACCGTCGCCCTCTACGAAACCGCCCGCCAACGCGCCTGACCACGCCCCCCGGCTGCCCGCCCGGTGGCTGCTCCGGGGGCGAGCATCGCAAGGCACAGGCGGCACTCACTACAGACTGTGTCTACTTGCATACTCTCCGCAGTGATTTGCCGCTAAACATCCGATTTAAGGCGAGTGATCGCTTTGACGTAATCTTGCTTCTTTTTGCTGATCTGGAGGTATTTGTCCGAGATGGTGCGGGAATCCCTCTTCTCGGCGAGATGGAGCGAATTCCGCAATATCTCGTCTCGGTCGAAAACCCAGATAGGGGGAGACATGCGGAAGAACATTCGCACGGGAGTTGTCCTCGGCATCTCCGGCCTCGCGCTGAGCGGTGCCGCCGTGCTCACTCCCGCCGCCCAGGCGTCCACCGTCGGCCACACCACCGCGACGGGCCAGGCCGGCTCCACCGCCACCGCGCTGGCCTGCGGCCGCAAGCGCTGCAAGCGGTACAAGCACCACAAGCGCAGCGTGGGTGTCGTGGTGTTCAAGCGCCACTACTTCGGCCCCCTGGGCGACATCCACGAGCGCGGCGTCGGCATCAAGGGCCGTGGCACGGGCTTCGGCGGCCTCGGCTTCGGCGGCCTGGGCTTCGGTGGCTTCGGCGGTGGCTTCGGCGGCTTCGGCTTCTAGCCCCGCCGACGTGTGACGACCCTGACGGGCGTCCCGTGCGACAACGCACGGGACGCCCGTCCCGTGTTTTCAGAAGATCACCCGCACGAACGCATGCGCCCTCGATCAACTAGATAAAAGCCCCCTCCCCGACATCATCGATCTCCACCACACGGCCCAATTCTCCCCCGCCCGGAAGAGCCCCCGTCCCCCAAAAGGATGATTCCCGCCGCGAAAAAATCCCTGCGAAAAACCCGCCCCCCAGAGCCACCCCACCCTGCGCAACCACCCCTTCGCGGGCAGCCGTATCGCGGCAGGTACCCGCGCCATGGCAGCAGCGCCGTGGGTGCCCGTGTTGTCGCGGGTAGCCGCGTCATGGTGGGCAGGCGCGTGGTGGTGGGCAGGCGCGTCGTGGGGGGTGGCCGTGCTGTGTGGGTGGCCGTGCCGTGGTGGGCAGGCGCGTCGTGGTAGCTGGTCGCGTCGTGCTGGGTGGTCGCGCTGTCGTGGGCGGCGCGTCTTGATGAGGGCGTGTTGTGCTGGGTGGCCGTGTTGGCCTGTGGAGATCGGCGCGTGCTGAGGCTGGGGGCCGCGAGTGTGTGGGCGTGGGTGGGGAGCCTTCGGGAGGGCGGGGGTGGTGAGGTGTTCGGCTTGCTTGGCCTGTGAAGAAGACGGCGGTGTTGAGGTTGGGTCCAGGGGAGTGTGCGGGGCGTGGGTGGTGTTGGGGAGGGCGCGGGGTGGGTGATGGTGAGGTGCTCGGCTTGGTTGACCTGTGAAGAGGCCGGTGCGTGTTGAGGCTGAAGGTTGAGGGAACGTGCGCGGGGCGTGGGTGTGGCCGTGCCGTGGTGGGGGCGTCTCGACGGTGGTGAGGGCGTAGTGGGCGGCTGTGTCGTGGTGGTGGTGGCCGTGCCGGGTGGCCGCGTCATAGTGGGGCGGCGTGGTGGGCAGGTGCGCGGTCCTGTGCGCTGTCGTGGGGGAGCCTGTTGCGATGGGGGGCGTGCCCTGGTGGGGAGTGCGCTGGCGTGGGTAGTCGCGTTGTGGTGGAGAGGTGCGGTGGCGGCGTCGTGGGGCTTGGGTCTGGCTTTACCCGCTGACGGTCAGGGGCCTGTGGTCTAAAGCGTTCTTCGAGGGGCCAGGCGAACGATCTGGTAACCGGCATCAGCCAGTATCTGCGGCAGTGCCCGCACGGCGTCGCGGCCCTTGTCCCTGGCGTGCTCGCTCAGGTGCTGCCAGTCGACCATGTCGGGTTGGAGCTTGCGTTCGTCGTCGCGCAGGCGGCCGAAGCGCCAGCCGTCGCCCTCGCGTTCCCTGGGCGGCGGGCGGTGCCCGAACAGCAGATCACAGACGGACAGCGAGAAGAGGACGACCGGCGCGTATGCCGCGCGGGTGGCGCTGTCGCTGATCCGAAGCACGCCGTCCACTCATCACGTTGCCGCAGGAGTCGAAGCGAGTCGGCGGGCAGCTCCGCAGCCTGGACGTACCAGACGGTTGCGCTCGGCGCTGCTCGGCAAGGGGGCCATGAAGGTGACCAGCTGGGGCAGCCCCGATTGTCGACACGTACCTCGGTCCGGCGCGGTGACCGCCGTGGTGCCGCTTCAGAGCCGTGACCACATCAGAGAGCCAGAACGCCCGCGCCGAAGCGGTCGCCTTCGGCGAGGGCGCTGGTCACAGCGGAGGATCGGGCATGCGAACCCCCGCATGGGCGGTAAGCCCAAGCCGCATTGGGCGGCTGCGACGCTGGACGCGCTGCGACCGCACCACAGGCGAGCCGCGTGCCCGGCGCGAAACCGGCGTCGCCCGGGGGCGCCTGCCTCCTAGGCTGCTGCGCATGTCGAATCGTGCCGTCGCGGATGTAGAGGGTCTTTCACCTGAACGGTTGGTCGCACAGGCACGTGCCTGTCCGGCGCTCGCCACCGCGCGGACGCTGGCCGAATGGGTCGGTACGGGGCGGGAGGTCACCGCGCGCGGGGTACTGCGGCCCGCCGCCGCCGTCGAGGCGTGTGATCTGCTGGGCATAGAGGTGCCGTCCCGCAGGCTGCGCAGTGCTCTGGACGTCCACGAGCTGATGATGGTGTGGTCGGCGGCGGCTGCGGCCGGGTTCATCGAGGTGACCGGCGGCCGGGTGGCGGTCGGCCCCGGCCTCGGGCAGTGGCTGGAGGGGACACCGGAGAACGTCCTGGCCGTCTGGGCCTCTTGCGCGGCTCAGTCGCTGGGGCTTGCGGGTGAGGCGGAACCGGAGGACCTGGAATACCTGGTCGTACTCGCCACTCTCTATGAGCGCGGCGGCGCGGCGTCGTCGGCGGAGTTGAGCGCGGCCATCGACGAACTGGCGGGCGGCCCGCCCTTCTGCGAGTGCCCAGACTGCACGGCGCGGGGTGAGGCACCCGGCGCGGTCGTGGGGCTGCTGTCCGACCTCGACCCGGACGAGGCTGGGGCCGAGGACGCGGTGTGGGCGCTGGGCGAGTTCGGCATCGCGCAAGCGCGGGACGAGGGCGCCGAACTGACCCCGCTCGGCCACTGGTTCACCGATCTGCTCTTCCGCGTGAACGCCCCGGCGGCGGACGCCGACGCCGCGGAGCTGGTCGCCGCGCTCTCAGGGCTCCCCGACATGGTGACCGAGCTGATGGGCCGATCGTGGCTGTCGGCCCGCCCTCCCGCGGCGGCCGTCCGCGAGTTGCTCGCCGCCGGTGCGGCGGCGTCGGGCCAGGAGCGCCTGACCGCCCTTGCCCTGGCGCGCGGGCGCGGCCCTGAGGCGGCGCCGGCGTGGCGCGAGTGGGCGGCCCGGGACGGGTTCGGCGCCCACGCCCGGGTCTGGCTGGCCGAGCAGGACGGTACCGAGCCGGCCGAGGCGGACGAGGCATGGGTCACCGTGGACACGCTGACCGTCCTGCTGGACTCGCTGCCCGCCGACGTGCCCGCGAACCTGCTGCCCGCCATCCTGCGGGCCGGCGCCGGTGCCGAGCTCGCCGAGGTCCTGCCGCTGCTGGAGGGGTGCGGGCATCCGGACGCACCGCGGCTGGCCGGAATGCTGAGCGGCGACCCGGGCTCCGGCCCGGTCCCGGCTCCGATCCCGTTGCCGGTACCGGCGCCCCGCGAAGGGGGTTCTGGCGCCGCTTACCAGATAAAGGTCCAGCTGCGAGGGGTGACCAAGCCGCCGGTGTGGCGGCGTCTCCAGGTCCCCGCCGACATCAGATTGGACCGGCTCCATGAGGTGATCCAGGCCGCGATGGGCTGGGAGAACTACCACATGCACGTGTTCTCCCACGGCTCGGGCGAGTACGGGCTCCCCGACCGCGAACTCGGACATCGCGACGAGCGGAAGGTGGCGCTGTCGCAGCTGCTCACCCTCGCGGGCGACAGGATCGGCTACACCTACGACTTCGGCGACGGCTGGGAGCACGACATCGTCCTGGAGGAGGTCCTGCCGCCCGGCACCGAGGTCGCCGATCCGTGCTGCACAGCCGGCAAAGGGGCGTGCCCGCCGGAAGACTGCGGCGGCGTCTGGGGATACGAGGAGCTGAAAGCCACGCTGGCCGACCCGGACGCCGAGGACCACGAGGACATGCTCGAATGGCTCGGCCTGGACTCGGGCGACGACTTCGACCCGAAGGACTTCTCCCTCGCGGAGGTCAACCGCAGGCTCCGCCGCTGACCCGGCAGGCGAGCAGACCGGCGGACGGACGATCGGGCATCGGCCCGGCGGTGTACGCGTGGGCCGGGACGGCCGGACGTTTCTCGTGGAAGGGCCGGGGCCATGGCTCCGGGGGCACGGTGGTGCGCGGCGGGCCGTCCGGGATGGGGTGAACGGACCCGCCGCGACTCAGCGTTACGTGAGCGGGGGACGGTCGTGAGCCGGTCAGCGGGTCGCGAGGGCGGAGTTCACGGCGGTGCGCAGTGCCGCGCGGGTCAGCAGGAGGACGGGGCCGTCCGGGTCCTTGCTGTCCCGCACCGCCACCGCGTCGGCCACCGCCCCGCCCGCGTCCGCTAGTTCGATGCAGTTCCCGCCGTTGGATGCGCTGCGGCTACTTTTGCGCCACGCGAGCCCCGCAAATCCGCCTGGCCGGGGCAATGGGCTGTGGAGGCTGAGGCGGACCATGGATTGATCCCTCCTGCCGGAGCGCGGGGACGGGACGCAGAGCCCGTCCCCGCCGTGACCAGCTTTCGTTTGCGCGCAGACCGCCGACGATCGACAGCAGCTCCAGTCTCCTTCCCGGGCGAGTAGACGACCCTCTGCAGATGGAACGGCAGCGCCCGCCCGCGGGGTGCCCGCGGGGCACGTACCGAATCTTGATCAAGGAGTGGTTCGAGTGAGGTTTTTGATTCAGATCACCGAGGTCCGAAGCGGGAGGCCGGCGAGGTGGTCGGCAGGGGTCTTGTCGTAGCGTGGCGATGCCTCGCCGGGCTGGCCACCTTCGGCCTTTCTTCTTCCGTTTGGCGGCCTGATCCACCTAGTGCAAGGTCCGCTCGACTGCTTGAGTTGGACACTCGGTTGGAACGTGACGACCTAAAGGAGTCCGGAACATGGCAACAGATGCCCCCGACGGACCGGTTCCGGCAGCAGCCGTACGTGGGCAGCGAGTCCTCGACCTCCTGGACAGGGCAATTGAAATCCAGAGCCCATTGGTGCTCAAGAACATCGCCCGGGCCCGCCAGCGGAACCCGGAGGCCACACCAGCGCAGGTGATCCGCAATCTGGAGCGGATGTACGTCAGCGCCTTGGCCGGGTCGGGTGCTGCAGTTGGAGGAACTGCGGCCGCGCCCGGCGTCGGCACGGGAGTCGCACTGGCACTGACGGCAGGCGAGACTTTCACATCTCTTGAGCTGAGCGTCCTCTTCGCGCTCTCGCTCGCCGAAGTCCACGGAGTCCCCATCGACGAGATCGAGCGCCGCCGAACGATCGTGATGGGAATCATGCTCGGGGGGTCCGGCTCCGCCACCATTTCCAAGGTCGCCGAGCGTACGGGGCAACACTGGGGACGTCAGATCGTCGCCAAAGTGCCAGTCGAGACGTTGCGTCAGATCAACAAGATCCTGGGGAAGAACTTCATCACGAAGTATGGGACCAAGCAGGGAATCATCGTTCTCGGTCGAGTGGCACCGTTCGGTATCGGCGCTGCGATCGGTGGTGGCGCCAACGCTGCCATAGCCGCTATGACCGTGCGGGCCGGTCGCCGCGCATTCGGTCCCCCTCCGACGTCGTGGCCAGGTTCGACGCCCGACACGCCGCCAACGACTGAGAACTCGCCTGACTGACCCTCCATGCACTGAAGGGTGTCGAGCGCCCCGCCTCCGCCACCGGAGTCGACCACGGCACCTACACCGCGCTACGCAACCCCTGACGACTCGCACCTCGCCAGCACGCACTTAGACGAGTTCGCTCGGCTCATCACGTGCCATCCAGGGCCCACAAGCCGGACATCCCGGAACGCGACAGGGGCTTCGTCCAAGATCTGATCTTGGGCCGAAGCACCTGTCAGGTGGCGGAGGATCGGGCACCAGAGAGCCTGCCCGATGGTCTCGAACGTACCCGGAGGGCTCAGATGCGCGATCACTCTCCGTGCGGATTGTTCCGCCGTCGGCCCCGTTGGACCCACTCCTATACGAGCCGATGTGACGGCGAAGAAGGGCCACGCCGATTTTGTCGTTGCGGTGGCACCGCTCAACGGCAGATGAGGATGTCACGTAGACGATTGGATCGTTCTCCGAACCACGGTGGAAAGTCATCGCGGTCACCCCGGCACTCCGCGAACGTGAGTTGGCCAAGCACGCGATGCTCACCGACGCCGTGGCCGAGGCCCTGCGACAGCGCGGTGTCAGTGACGGGCTGGCCGACCTGGCTGCCCGGACCGGCTGGGCGGCCTTCCAGCACGCGGTCGACGCCTGGGCCGACGACCCCGCGCCGGGTCTGGACGCGCATCTCTGCCAAGCCTTCGACGATCTACGCGCGCTCTCTACGGCCGTCCCACCGACACAGGCGAGCCCCGAACACTGATACGGCCCGCCTGCGGTCACCCGAACGCGGCAACCACCAAGTCCGAAGCAGGCGAGCGAACCGTCACCCTCGCACCCTCGCCGTCCTTCGCTCATGGCGTACTCACCAAAAGGAAGAGAACCTCGCAGGCGGTCCTGAAGCGTGGGTGGAGTCCGGAAGACTCTTCACCCGCGAAGACGGTTCCGCGTTGAGGCCCGAGTGGATCTCACAGCGCTTCGACGTCCTGATCGAGCGCTACAACGCGATCTGGCGGCGTCACCTCGAAGAAGAGTGGCCGCTCGATCGAGTAGTACGGCGCTATCGCGTCAGCCTGCGGACGGCCCAAGCAGCCATCGACGGCAGACCGTCCCGCCGATAAGGTTCCACGACCTGCGCCACGACGCGGCGACGCTGAGCTCCCTCGGCAAGGTCGAAGGTGATCAGCGCGACGCTCGGCCACTCTCGGTCATCGTTCACGGCGGACACCTACGCCTCGGTCCGGCTGCGGCTGAGGCGATGGCCGCCGTGGTGCCGCTGCGACGTGATGGCCACACCAGACACCGAAAACGCCTCCGCCGGGGGTGCTCACCCTCGGCGGAGGCGCTGAACAGTGGCGGAGGATCGGGGATTTGAACCCCGGATGGGCGGTAAGCCCAAACCGCATTAGCAGTGCGCACCAAGGGGCGAACGTGGCATGTCCGGTCCGAGCGCCCCGCGGTGATGGACGGCCATGGACGCCGATGCACCGCGCTGGAACGCAACCATGAATGCAACCGGGTTGCAGTACGGCAGGCGCCCCGCCGGGCCGCGCCGAGCGGCGATTCGCTTCCTCGCCTCGCCGCCTAACATAGGACCAAGGTCGCAGACGGAGGGCTGCCAGCTGATGGGTGATGTCGCTGCTGGGGTCGAGCGGGCAATCCGTGGGTGGATCGCCTCCGGAGAACTACCGCCAGGCGCACGGCTCCCCGCGGAGAGATCCATGGCCCAGGAGCTTGGCGCCGGCCGCACAACGGTGCGCCAGGTGCTCGCCAAGCTGGTTGCCGATGGGACGCTGCGGGTCACCCACGGCAGCGGCTACTACGTGACGGACGCCTACGAGCGGGCCGCCCAGGGGCGCACTCTTGAGCCATGGAAGATCCACGGCGAACGCACCGTCTACGACAACCGGTGGGTGCGTCTCGGCCTGGTGGACGTCGAGCCGCCCGGCATGGAGCGATTCGAGCATCACGTAGTGCACCTACAGCGGGTCGCCATTGCCGCAGTAATCGACGATCAGAACCGCGTCCTGATGCTGTGGCGTTACCGCTTCGTGCCGCGTCGGTGGGGCTGGGAACTGCCCGGAGGGATCGTCGACAAGGGCGAGGATCCTAAACAGACAGCGCTACGCGAGGTCGAAGAGGAGACGGGATGGCGTCCGCGATCCCTGGAACACGCCGTCACGTATGAGCCCATGGTGGGAATGGTTGATTCGCCTCACGAAATCTTCATTGGACGCGGAGCCACTCGCGTGGGCGACCCAACCGATATTGAAGAGTCCGGCGAAGTCGCTTGGATTCCCTTGACAGATATTCAGCGCCTGCTTAAGAAAGACGAACTAATGGGCTCTGGAACACTGGTGGCCCTGCTACACGTACTGGCGTTCGGCCACTAGGGGCTCACTTCACAGCCTCGCCGAGCCGGGCGATCCGCCGCCGATAGCGTACAGATCCCGTCCTATTGGCCAAAAGCTTCGCTTCCCGAACCTGCCGTGCCGCGTCTGCGAATTCGCCACGCACCAAGTGCGCTTCGGCGAGGTCGCAATGCAGCCCGGCGCGCGCCCGGACGAAGGTCGGGTCCATCGCCTCCAGTACGGAGTACTGGGTGGAAATCGCCTCTTCCTCTCCTAGCAATACCAGCGTGTGCCCTGTCCACCGGTCGAAGTGCTCAGTGTTCAGGAAGATGCTGGCGATATCAGCATCCCGAGCATCTGCCGTATCTGGCATGGCTTGAGCAGCCTTCTCCAGGGCGCGGCGTGCGCCCGTCGCATCGCGGGCTGTGGCGCGCAATTCGGCCTCGGCGGACAAGAGCCAAGCGCGAAGCTTCGGCGAGAGCCGGGAACCGCCGACGCGCAGAGCCTCACACACGAGTTCCACGGCAAGTTCCGGGCGGCCGGCGTCCGCCAGAACAAATGCCTGCTCCCCCATCGCATGGGAAAGGTAGAGGACATCGTCCGCTTCCTTGGCCGCCTGCTTGCCCATCTCGTAGTGCCGCCACGCCCGATCGGCCGCCCCCACATCGAGCGCCTGCCACGCTGCGAGCGTTGCGGCTCCCGCCAGTTCTCTCGCGAGTGGCCGTCGCGCGTCCGGAAGAACGGCGAAGGTAAGTGCCTCTTGCAGCCTGGCCAGGTGGGCGTTCATCTGATCAACGATGCTGAATGCCCCGACCATCCGGTCTTGAGTGCGCAATAGTTCGGTCTGGCTTGTGAACGTGTCCACCATGGACCGGCTCACGGCGTGCGCCGTGTCGATGTGTCGAAGCAGCTCGTCATAGCCGTCCGCTTCTGGCGGCGCGGCCTCCTGAAGTAGTTCCTCGCTGGTCCAGCCGAGGAGAGCCCGGAGGATGGTCGTGTACGGCTCAGTGATCGCACGTCGGCCGTTTTCCCACTCCGAGATGTAGACCTTCAGGCTTGCCGAGCTGGCGACCGTGATTTGCGGATGACTCACCGCATACCGCTCGATCTCAGCACGTAGACGACTCTGCGACCACCCGCGCGCAGTGCGCGCCCGCTTCAGACCAAGAGGCATGGGCTCCAACTCCCGGTTACCGATCCTCCTCTGCGTTGAGGATGCCGCAGGTCAGCCCGAGGACAACAGGGGTTAACCGGCCCCGGTTAACCCCAGCCAACTGTTTTCGCAGGTCACAGCGAGGTTTTCTAGGGCTACGGCGACCGTCGGCCAAGTGGTCGCCAACTTCCCCAACACCTTGACAGTGGTGCGCACCAATCCTAGATTGGTGCGCACCTCACCCCGAGTGGTTCGCCCTAGGTGACTGCTCAGAGAGGAGCCGAAGTGCTTCCGCAGAAGGTCAGCAAGCTCCCGCAGTGGATCGCCGGTGTGGCGGTCGTCATCTTCGCGATCAACAACCCGGAGAAGGCCGCCGCGCTGGTCAACCAGGTGATCCACGCGATCACGACGTTCTCCGGCGCGCTGGGCTGATGACCGCCCGCTACTCGCAGACGTCCGATTTCAACGAGGTGCCCGTGTCCCGTTCCCTGTCCCCGTTCCCCGCGCTGGCCGGTGTGGACCTGCGCGGTGTGCCGATCTCCGGTGCTCAGTGCCGGTTCGACCCCGACTTGCACACCGGCCCGGACGGTGAGGAGTCGCCGGCCGAGCGCGCGGCCCGTGAGGCGGTGGCCGCCGAGGTGTGCCAGTCCTGCCCGCTGCGCGGCGCGTGCTTCGAGTTGGCGATGCGGGTCCGTCCCGAGGACGGGGTGTGGGCCGGTTTCACCGCCGCCGAACTCGCCACGCTGGCCGACCTGTCCGAACTCGACCTGAACGAGGTGGCCTGATGTTCGGTGCCGACGCGAGCGTGTTCGCCGCGGTGTTCGTGGCGCTGTACGCCGCGCACGAGGTGGGGGACCACTGGGCACAGCGCAGCGCCGAAGCGCTGGGCAAGGGTTCGGCCGGTTGGCGGGGGCGGTGGCTGTGCGCTCGGCACGTGGCCGCACTGGCCGGTGTCAAGGCCGCCGCGGTGACGCTGGCCGCCGCGGTGCTGGCGCTGCCGGTCAGCCCGTGGGCGGTGGCCGCCGCACTGGCGGTGGACGCCGTGTCGCACTACTGGGCCGACCGGCGCACCACGCTGCTGCGCCTGGCGGAACGGGTGGGCAAGGGCGAGTTCGCCCGGCTGGGCGACGGCGCCGTCGCGCCCGCCGGTACCGGCGCCTACGCCCTTGACCAGTCCTGGCACATCGGATGGCTGTTCATCACCGCCTTGATCGCCTGCATGGGAGCGAACTGATGGCCTCTCGGATCTACACCCACCCCGACGTCCTCCGCGCGGCCGAGGCCGGCGAGCCGTGGGCAGACCCCATCACCGACCCCGCCGAGATCGATTGGACGGAGCGGCAGGCCCGCGCCGCCATCCCGTTCCGCGTCGTCAACGGCCGCCCGATCAACCCCTGCGAGCGGACCGGCATCAGGTGGGGCCGGAACGAACTCGGCCACTGGGGCGAGGGCTTGGCCGCTGACGCGCTGGTCCGCGCGACCGACGCGGCCGGATACCGCTGGGCCGTCATGGTCGAGCGCGACGACGGGCACGGCTGGGCGGTGCCCGGCGGCATGGTCGACCCCGGCGAGACGCCCGTACAGGCCGCCGTGCGGGAGCTGGCCGAAGAGACCGGCCTGGTCCTGCCCGGCGCCGACTGGACGGCGGGGCCGCCCCGCTACGTCCCCGACCCGCGGGCTTCGGATGAGGCGTGGATGGTGACGGTCCTGGCGGTCGCCGACCTCGGCCAGCTCGACCCGCTGCCCACCGTGGTCGGTGCCGACGACGCGGCCCACGCCGCATGGGTGCGCGCCGACGACTACGCCACGCTCGCCGGCGACCTCGCCGACCGATTTGGCGGCGCCGTGTTCGCCGCGCACGCCGCCATGCTCCGCGAAGCCCTGGGCTGACCGCTGGCCCGTCCGGGCGGCCGGTCCCCTCCGGCCCGGCCGCCTCACGGACCGGCGAGACAGCCTCACCGGTGCAACCCCGGGACGCCCATACCGCCAAGCACCGACGTCCCGGGGCCCTCCAACAGGAAGGAATCCCCACCATGGCCGACAACGCCGCCAAGGGCAAGTCGCCCACCTGGCCCAACGGTGAACCCAAGAGCGTCCGCGACGCCTACGACGCCCAGCAGTCCGGCAAGTCCGGCAGGAAGTAGGAGGCCCCTGTGAGTTCGTGGCACGAGTGCCCCAAGTGCGGCAAGGCCTACGACGAAGCCTCCGACGCCGCCCGCTGCTGCGGGTAGCGGCAGACACCAGCCTGCGGGGGCGGCCCACTTCCGCCAAGAACCGTGCCGCCCCCGCAGACGCCCCGCACGACCTCGAAAGCCGATGAACGGAGCACCCAACATGCTCAAGCACTCCCGCCGAGCCCGCAAGCACGCGCTGTGCCTGCTGGCGGGGCTCGGCCCCAAGGACTGTTCGATCTGCGGCGCGGTCTACAGCGGTGACCACTGCCCCAACTGCGGATGGTTCGTGCGCTGACGTTGCGTCCGGGCGGCCCGGCCCCGGCTTGAGGTTGGGCCGCCTCATGGAACGCCAGACCCGCGACCATCTGGAGGAAAGTCCGATGCTGTTCGTCTTCAACGACACCGACGACCGCGAGCGGGCGTCGGACGGCGTGAGCCGCTACGGCGCCTACTTGCGGCAGAACGCCGACCGATTCACCGACTGGGACGGCGAGGCGGTCACCACCGATCCGGCCGAGTTCGCCCGCGCCGCGTGGGAGGTCGCCACCTCCCCGATCATGGCACCCCCATACCTGGAGTGGGCGGCCGAGCGGGTGCAGTCGGTCACCTTCACCGGTAGCGAGTACGACGGTTCGCTGATCACCCGGGTGCAGGTGGCCACCCCCCGCCCGAACGCGCTGCGGAACGTGCGCGGGTTCGCCGACTGGCACCGTGACACCGGCTGGCCGACGCTGCGCGGCTACCACATCCCCGGGGACGCCGACCTGGCGGACCGTCCCGCGATGCTGCCCAGCGTCCTGCTGGTGTTCGCCATCGGCGCCGGTGACCTGTACCTCCCGCAGGACGCGCCCGCCGCGCTGACCGTCGCCGACGCCCAGGCAGCCGTGAAGCGGCTGGCCGCGCTGCTGGACGCGCGGCTGGCGCCGGTGCTGTCCGCGCTCGACCCGGCGGGGGGTGCGTCATGACCACGGCGGAGATGCTGCGGGGCGCCGGTGCGCTGGCGGTGCTGGCCGTGCTGGGCCTGGTCCTGGCAGTGCTGCTGCTGCGTCTGCTGGCGCTGCCGCTGGCCGGTACGGCGCTGCTGCTCGACTGGCTGGCCGAGGTGGCGGCGCGTCTGCTGCACGCGGTGGCCGGCGGCCCGGCCGGGACGGGGGTGCCGCGATGAACACGCGGATTCCCGGCCCCGACGCGCCGGACCCCGACGACATCGAACGGGGCATTGCGGCCCTGGAGCGGCACCTGGCCGAGGTCGGCGACGTCACCACCGCCCAGCCCCTTGCCGACACCGACCCGCCCGCGTCGGACGGGCCGTCCGGGGAGACTCGGCGGGTCCGGCGGCTGCGGGCCGAGGTCGCCGAGGCGCACCGCCTGGCCGAGTTGCAGGACGACGACACGCCCCTGACGCTCGACACGCCCAAGGTGCGTAAGCGGCGCCGCGCCGCCCACGAGGCCGCCCGACTGCACGCCCTGGCGCAGGACCCCGCCATGCGGGCGTGGCAGGCCGCGCGGATGCGGCGGGTCCTGGTGGCCGCGGCGATGCTGGCGCTCGCGCTGGCGCTGGCCTGGAGTACGGCCGGTGTCCAGCGGTTCGCCGCCGGCGACGCGCCCGCGTGGTCGCCGGGGTGGTTGTTCGCCTGGTGTGTCGAGCCGTTCATGTCGCTGGCGCTGCTGGTGGTCGTGGGCGCCAAGTCCTACATGGGCGTTCGTGGCCAGCCGATCGCGAGCAAGCAGCTTGACCGGATCGAATGGCTGTTCCTGGGGTTGACGGTCGGGATGAACGCCTGGCCGTACCTGCCCGGGGTGGCCGCCGAGTTCTCGGTGTCGCGGCTGGTGTTGCACATCCTCGGCCCGGTCGTGGCGGTCGCGATCGTCACCGCGCTCCCGATCATCCTCGGTGCTTTCTCCCGCCTGGACCACGGGCCTACCGGTGGCCTTACTGCCCCTACGTACAGCGCAAACGCGCCCGCCGACCGGGCGTCCGGTAACCCGCCCGTACGGGTGGACGTGGCCGAGCTGACCGAGCGGGCCCGCGGCCTGATCGCGGCCGGGGAGCTGCCCGCCGAGCCGTCGGCGAACGCGCTGCGCCAGGCGCTGCGGTGCGGGATGGACACCGCCCGCGCCGTCCGTGACGCGCTGCGCGAGGAGGCCGCGTGATGGTCGTCCGGCACCGGCCCAGCATCGAGCAGGGCGCCGACGACTACGGCGCCACGTACCGGATGTGCTGCACGTGCGGGCAGCAGGGCGAGGCGCACGCTTCCCGCCGTCTGGCCCAGTACGACCTGGACTCGCACGTGTCGGCGCTGCCGCGCGTGCCCGTCTACCAGCAGTGCCGCGACCGGCGCGCGCACGACCGGCGGCCCTGGGAGCCGTGTGCGACGTGCGCCGGCCAGATGTCCCTGTTCTGACCAGCAAAGGAGAGCAGCATGACGCTTCCTGAGGACCACACAGCCGACGTGGTGCCGCTGGACAAGCACCGGCGGGCCGCGGCCGGTGATGACACCCCGGGCGGGGAGGTGGTGCCCGCCCCGGACACCGCCGCCCCGGACACCGTCCAGGCCAGGCCCGCAGACCACGCGCAGGACGACGTGATTGAGGGCCGCATCGTCCGCTACAAGCAGCCGGTCAAGCCGCGCCCGGTCCTGCCGGTGTGGCTGACTGACTCGCGTGAGCGTGACCAGGCGATTCGCTGGGCAATCCGCTACTACGGGCATGAGGCGGCTTGGCAGGCCGTCCGCGTTCCCCGCTACGCCGTCCGCGTGGCGCTGTGGGCTCCCCGTGGGGCGTTCCGGTCGGTCCGCTGGTGGGCGGGTTGGGTGTTCGACACCGAGGCCCGGGAGTTGCGCGCCAAGGCGGTCCAGGGCGGGGACGCCTCGGCGTACCTGGCGCTGGCCAAGCAGCGTAACGACCGGGTGAGGACCCGCTTGCAGGTGTCCGGCGGCATCGCGGGCGCCGCGGTGGTGGCGGCCGGGACGGCGTGCGTGCTGTGGCCGGCCGCCCCCTACGTCCTGGCCCTGGCCGCTCTGCTCACCCTGGCCTACGTCGGACGGCCCATCGACCGGGCCATCATCGACCGCGCCCGCATCACCGAGGGCGCCGCGCCCAAGCTCACCCCGTCCATGGTGGTCAAGGCGCTGGGCGCGCTGGGCAATGCCGAGATCAACAAGGCGCTGTCGTCCGGAGGGGACGGCATCACCTTTGCGGCCGACCCGACCCGCGACGGCCCCGGCTGGCGCGCCGATGTGGACCTGCCGCTGGGTGTGACGGTCGGCGACATCGTGGCCAAGCGGGAACGGCTGGCGTCCGGGCTGCGCCGCAACCTGGGGTGCGTGTGGCCGCTGCCCGACCCCGACGCGCACGAGGGCCGCCTGGTGCTGTGGGTGGGGGACCAGCCGCTGCGCAAGCTGCGGATGCCGCGCTGGCCGCTGGCCGAGCAGGGCGCCGCCGACGTGTTCAAGCCGGTCCCGTTCGGCGTCAACCACCTGGGCCGCCCGGTCGAGGTCACGCTGATGTTCTCCAACGCGCTGATCGGGGCCATGCCGCGCATCGGCAAGACGTTCTCGCTGCGGGTGCTGCTGCTGGGGGTGTCGCTGGACCCCTCGGTGGAGATGCGGGTGTTCGAACTCAAGGGCACCGGGGACCTGGCGCCGCTGGCCAAGGTCGCCCACCACTACGCATCCGGCCTGTCGGATGAGGCGATCCGGGCATGCCGGGACTCGCTGGTGGAACTGGCCGCCGACCTGGAGCCCCGCGCTGACAAGCTTCGCAAGCTGCCCCCGTCGATCTGCCCCGAGAACAAGATCACACGGCAGATAGCCGACCGGCGCGACCTAGGTCTGCACCCGGTCGTCATCGCGATCGACGAATGCCAGAACCTTTTCCAGCACCCCGAGTACGGAGAGGACGCCGCCAAGGCCGCCGAGACGCTGATCCGGGTCGGTCCGGCCATGGGCGTGATGCTGATGCTGGCCACCCAGCGGCCGGACAAGACCGCGATCCCCACGGCGGTGTCCAGCCTGGCCGGGACCCGGTTCTGCCTGCGGGTGATGGGCCAGACCGAAAACGACATGATCTTGGGCACCTCGATGTACAAGAACGGGGTCCGTGCGACCACGTTCACCCGGTCCGACCTGGGCATCGGCTACCTGGTGGGGGAGGCCGACGATCCGCAGATCGTGCGGACCTACTACATCGACAACCCCGGCGCCGACGTCATCACCGACCGGGCGCGCCAGCTACGGGAGGCCGCCGGCACCCTGACCGGCGTCGCGGCCGGGGAGGTCGAGGCGATCCAGACCACCGAGACCCTGGTGGACCACGCCCTGGCCGCCTTCCGGCCCGGTGAGGACGCGCTGTGGAGTGAACACCTGGTGCGCCGCCTGGCCGAGGCACACCCCGACCTGTACGGGGACTGGTCCCCGGTCGACCTCGGCAACGCCCTCAAGGCCGCCGGGGTCGAGCGCCGCCAACTGGAGCGTGTCGACCCGGCCACCGGCAAGCGCGTCAACCGCCGCGGTGTCGACCGCACGGCGCTTGAAGAGGCCGCCCGCAAGCGCCCGTAGGGACCGCTGGGCGCCTCGCTGGACCAGCGCCCCACCCCGCTAGCCCTAGCAACCCCTCATAGGCCCGCTGACCTGCACACCAGCGGCCTAGCGACACCCCGCCAGCACCCGCAAAACCGGGCCTGTGCAAGGGCCGCCACCCCCCGGCTACAGCCCTGACATCAGGCCACCTGAGGAGGCACCCGATGCCCGGCACCACCCTCAAAGCCCGCTCTGGCTCGCCGCCCGCCCGACACCCCCAGGGAGGAAATGACGTGACCCCACCGACCGCCGACACCCTCGTCCGGTACGCGCTGGCCGCCGCCGCCCGCGGCTGGCACGTGTTCCCCCTTGCCATGGGAGACAAGGTGCCGGTCAAGGGCGTGCGTTGGAAGCAGGCCGCGACCACCGACCCCGACCGGATCCGGCGGATGTGGGCCCACCGCCCCTACAACATCGGCATCGCATGCGGCCCGTCCCGACTGCTGGTGGTGGACTTGGACGTGCCCAAGCCGGGCGAGGTCCCGCCGGGCCGGTGGGCGCTCCCGGGCATCAACGACGGGTCGGACGTGTTCGCCGAAGTCTGCGCCGAGGCCGGGCAGCCGGTGCCGTGGGAGACGTTCCAGGTCCGCACCCGCCGCGGTGGGTTCCACCTGTACTTCACCGCCCCCGACCCCACCCCCGAGGGGGTGCGGCTGGGCAACACCTCCGACGATCACGGCAACGGGCTGGGGTGGAAGGTCGACACCCGCGGGGCCGGCGGGTACGTGGTCGGCCCCGGCAGTTTCGTGGATCTGCCCGACGGCACCGGGGCCTACGTGCCAATCCACACCCCCGACCCGGCGCCACTGCCCGGCTGGCTGGCCGAACGGCTGCGCCCGGCACCACGGCCGCCGCAACGGCCGGTGGTGGTGCACCTGGCCACCGGCCGCCGCGCCGCCTACCTGGACGCCGCGATCAAAGCCAGCCTGGAGGCGGTCGCCGCCGCCCCCCAAGGGCGGCGCAACGCCACCCTGTACGGCGCCGCCGTCGCCCTCGGCCAGCTCGTGGCCGGCGGCGCGCTGGACCCGGCCAGCACCGAGCAACTGTTGGTCAACGCCGCCGTGCAGACCGGGCAGACCGAGGCAGCAGCCCGCCG
The DNA here is from genome assembly GCF_039536785.1 of Actinomadura miaoliensis. Classification (NCBI taxonomy): domain Bacteria; kingdom Bacillati; phylum Actinomycetota; class Actinomycetes; order Streptosporangiales; family Thermomonosporaceae; genus Actinomadura; species Actinomadura miaoliensis. Next base: position 150,040 of record NZ_BAAAZG010000002.1, on the reverse strand, counting down.
CACCATCCATTCGGGGTTCCGGGCCGGTGCCGAGCGTCCCCGGAGGGTGCCCGCATGACCACCCCGCCACCTGCGACCAACCCGCCCACGAGCAACCCCCGGCGTCTCAAGGTCGGATCCGGGCCCGAGACCATCCGCGTCCTCAAGGCCGCCCTCGGCACCGGCGCGCTACCCGACACCTACGTCTCCGGTGGGGCCCTGGTGCACATGGAGACCGTTTCCGGCAGTCAGACCAGCCCGGCCGCCGACGAAGACTCGCCGCTGCCCGTCACCGCCAGCACCATCACCCCCGCCACCCTGGCCGGACTGCTGGCCGAACACGCCTACGTGCACCGGGTGCGCTCGCGCAAGACCAGCGACGGCGGAGTCGAAACGTTCGAGGAGGAGGTCACCCCGCCGCGGGAGATCCTCGCCTCGGTGCTGGCCGGTAAGACCTGGCCGGACGTGCCGCCGCTGCGCGGCGTGATCGGCGCGCCCGTGCTGCGCCGGGACGGCACCCTGCTGCAACGCCCCGGCTACGACCCCGCCACCGGCCTCTACCTGGCCTCAAAAGTCGCGCTGCCGCCCGTCCCCGACGAACCCACCCCTGAGCAGGTCCACACCGCCCGTGACTTCCTGCTCAACCGGTTCTTGCGCGACTTCCCTTGGTCCAGCCCCGCCGACCGGGCCAACTACATCGCGCTGCTGGTGACGCCGATCCTGCGGCACTTCACCCGCTCACTGACCCCGTTCGCGCTGATCGATGCGACCATGCCCGCCTCCGGCAAGAGCATCCTGACCGGCGGCCCCGGCATGCTCTACGGCCAGCGCGTCATCCCCTGGGCCTACACCGAGGAAGAACTCCGCAAGAGCATCACCGCCGTCCTGGCCGAACAGGTCGGCGTCGTGGTGTGGGACAACCTCGCCGAAGGAACCGTCATCGACTCGGCCACCCTCGCCCTGCTCGTCACCGCCGGCGTGTGGTCCGACCGACAGCTCGGCGCGTCCCGCAACATCGCCACCGTCAACGACCGGCTGTGGATGGCCACCGGCAACAACCTCCAGGTCGGCGGAGACATGGCCTCCCGCACCGTCCGCGTCCACCTGGACCCCAACATGCCCCGGCCCGAACAGCGCGACCAAAGCCGCTTCGGCATCCCGCACCTGGACCAGTGGATCACCGTCCCCGCCAACCAGATGACGGTGCTGTGGCACCTGCTGGTGCTGGTCCTGGACTGGACCCGCCGCGGCGCGCCCCGCGCCGACACCATGGCCATGCGGCAGTTCACCCCCTGGGCCCAAGCCCTCGGCGGGTTCCTGGCCCACCACGGCATCGACGGGTTCCTGGCCAACGCCGCCGAGGTCCGCGACATCGACGAAGACGAAACCCGCTGGCGCGCGTTCCTGGCCTGCTGGCACCGCCTCCACGGCTCCCAGCCCATGACCGCCGCCGAACTACGCCGCTCCGGCGAACCCGAACGCATCGGCCCCGACGAACACGACCCGTGGGACGGCCAGTTCATCACCACCCACACCGGCCGCCCGCCCAACGTGCTCGCCCTCGGCCGCCTGTTGACCGGCCAGGTAGGGCGGTGGCGCGGCGACTACGTGATCCGCTGCGCCAAGAACGACCGCGGCGACCGCAACGTCTTCTGGGTCGAACACCATGCCTGAGCCGACGCCGACCGGAAGACCGCTGAAACATCTCCGCATCTCCGCAACGCCGCACACACCCCGCCCACCAGCACAAACACGTGCGGAGATAGCGGAGACCGGAAGTCGGCCATCTCCGCAACTCCGCAACCCGTGCGGAGATGAACCCCCGATTGCGGAGATGACCAGAGCCCCACCGTCTCTAACTCCGCACGCATCATCGCAGGTCACCGCCATGTTTGCGGAGATGCGGAGATGCGGAGATGTTTCAGCCCCTCCCACCAGAGACCGGCGGACAAGCCGCCATCTCTCCCGGACGTTCACCCCGTACCGCCGACACGGCACGAAAGCGAGCACGTCGTGAAGCCCGTGACACTGCCGGATCACCTCGGAGACGTCCCGCCGACCATGCGCCTCTACACGGTCCCCGAAGCCATGGCGTTGCTCCGCTTCTCACGCGGCACCATCTACGCGCTCATGGAGCGGGGCCGTCTCCGGTACGTCACCGAAGGGCGTTCCCGCCGCATCCCGGGAACCGCCATCGCCGAGTACATCGCCCGTTTGGAACAGGAAGCCGAGGCCGCCGCCTGATGACGAAGCGGACCCGTAAGCCGAATGGTCGATCTTCGATCTTCTACAGCGAAGCCGATGGGCGTTGGCACGGCTGGGTCACCATGGGCGTGAAACCAGATGGGTCCCCCGACCGTCGCCACCGCACGGGGAGAAGCGAAACGGAGGTCACGGAGAAGGTTCGGAAGCTCGAACAGCAGCGCGACGCGGGCAACGTCACCAAGCCGGGGAAGATGCCGACTGTCGCGGAATGGATGACGACGTATCTGGATTCCGTCTGCGAGCTGCTGGTGACGTCGGGAAAGATGGCGCCGCGCACGCTGGACGACTACCGAAGCAAGAACCGTCTGTGGATCACTCCGCTGCTAGGCAAGCACCGCCTTGACCGGTTGCTGCCCGAGCACCTTGAAGCCGCATACGGCGCGATGTACGCGGCCGGTCTCAAGTCGAGCACGGTGCTCAAGGTTCACCGGATTCTTTCCCGCGCTCTGACCATCGCCGTTCGTCGGGAACGGCTGGGGCGGAACGTCGCGAAGATGATGGACGCGCCGGTTGCGGAGGACTACGAAGCCAAGCCGTTCAGCCTGGACGAAGCCCGCCGGATTCTGGAAGCCGCGGAGAACCGACGGAACTCGGCCCGGTGGTCCGTGGCGCTGGCGCTGGGCCTCCGGCAAGGCGAAGTGATCGGCCTGCGCTGGTCTGATATCGACCTGGAAACCGGTGAGATCAGACCATGGTTTCAGTTGCAGAAAGCCGCATGGCGTCACGGCTGCGCCGATCCGCACCAATGTGGGGAGAAGTGGCACCGTCCGAAGTGCCCGAAGCGGTGCAAGGTCCATCGGCATGAGCCCGGATGTCGGCCGGGGTGTACGAAGTCCGGGCATGTGTGCCCCAAGCGTCCGTGTCCCGAGAACTGCACGGGGCACGCTCACCGCTGCCCGAAGCGCGCCGGAGGCGAACCGGTGTTCCGGCCGCGTAAGGGGCGCAGGAAGGTGCCGCTGATGTGCCCGCCCGAACTCCTCCCGAAGCTTCGCGAGCATGCCGAACAGCAGAAGGCCGAACGGGAGCGCGCTGAGGAGTGGGAAGACTGGGGGCTGGTCTTCTGCCAACGGAACGGGCGACCGCTCGACCGAACGGAGGACTGGAAGGCGTGGAAGGCGCTGCTGCGGCGTGCGGGTGTCCATGACGGCCGTCTCCATGACGCCCGGCACACGGCCGGCGCGCTGCTGGCCGCCCAGGGCATCCACATCCGGGTGATCCAAGACATCCTCGGCCACGCTCGCGTCACCACGACGGAGCGCTACACGGTGGTAGCCGAGCCCCAGGTTCGCGACGCTGCGGCACGGCTTGGCGGGGCGCTGTGGGGCACGTCCGGGGGCTGAACCGCAACCAGAACCGCAACCACTCGACATGAAACGACCTGCGGGGATGCGTAGTGCGACGCATCCCCGCAGGTCAGTGGCGGAGGATCGGGGATTTGAACCCCGGATGGGCGGTAAGCCCAAACCGCATTAGCAGTGCGGCGCCATAGACCGGACTAGGCGAATCCTCCAAGCTGGAGCACAGGTTACCGGCTGGCGCACCAACCGGCAAAGAGCCCTGAGCCCCTCCACAGCATAGCCGGATCCGGCCATGGGACGGCGCCCGTCTCCCGCGGCCTCGCCGGGAGACGGGCGCGCCTGTGGTCAGCCGAACCGGAAGCCGGTGTTGGCGAACCCGCACGCCTTACCGAGGTCCTGCGCGTTCTGCATCATCGAGCTGGTGTTCGGCCGGGCGCCCGCCGACAGGTTGCCCGAGCTGAGGTTGCGCAGCATGGTCGCGGTGCTGTCCAGGTCCCCGGCGAAGCGGGTCGCCGCCGACTCCACGTCGCCGCCCGCCTTCTGCCCCTCGGCCCGGATCTTGGCCGCGGCGTCGCTCCACTTCTGGGCACTGCTCGCGGCCGCCGAACCCGAGGTGGCCGGCGCCCCGCCGGACGTCAGGGACTTCAGCTCGCTCTCGATGTTGTCGCAGGCGGCCTTCTTTTCCCCGCCCACCAGGCCGCACGCGGTGGTGGAGAGCAGCGCGCCACCGACGACCAGGACGCCGGCGAACTTGGCGGCTGACATGCGCATGGGAGGTACTCCTTCAGAGGGGGTTGACCCACGGGCCCCGTAGACCTCGCGAGCCTCATGTGTCTCGACTCCCCCTTTGGCGCGCCGCCCTCCCGAACGGTTCCACGACCCCGCCCACACACGACTTCGGTAACCGATTCGCGGACTGGTCCCCTCAACCGGTACAGTTGTCTCCGGCCAGGCAGCCGTAGCTCAATGGATAGAGCATCTGACTACGGATTATCGCAGATCCACCTATGTGCGGCCCTGGAAATACGCAGATCGCCACTCACCTACGTACGGCGAATCAGATGCTTTAAAAACCGGCCGATTGCGGCGCGTCGGGACCTGGTCTCCCCACCGAGGAGACCCCCATGGCCGTCCTTCCTGACCCGGCATGGCTGGCCCAACGCGAACGCCTGGAGCGCGCCGGCCGACGCCTCCGAATGCGGCACCTCGCCTGGCGCGCCCGCCGCCGCACCCAGCAGGACACCCGCACGGCCTACCTCGTCTACTACGAGGACAACGAACAACCCTGGACCGAGCCAGAGCACAGCGCCGCCGACATCTGGCGCGACTGCCTACACCGCGCCGTCCTGCTCATCATCGGACACTGCACGGTGGCCGCGATGATCTGCCTGTGGGACGCGTGGCCGGCACTCGCGACCCTGCCGTACGTCCTGGGCATCGCCGAGTAGGCGGCCGCCGGATCCCGGCAACCTCCGGCAAATACAGAGCCCTGATCGACTGTCTCCGGGTAGAAGCTGGGACTATGCCACCTCCTGTCTCGTCATCGGCGCAGGCAGCCCGACAGCGTCTCGCCGATCAACTTCGCGAGATCCGCCAGGACGCCGGGCTGACCGGCCGCGAGCTGGCACACCGGGCCGGATGGACGGCCGGAGTATCGAAGGTGTCCCGGATCGAGCACGGGCATCGGCCGATCTCTGCCGAGGACCTACGCACCTGGTGCGAGGTATGCGGGGTGCCGCCGCAACGCACGGCCGAGCTACTCGCCGAGCTGCGCACAGTCGCGAGCATGTGGCAGACCCACCGGCAGCTCAACCGCGCCGGCCTAAAAGCCCGCCAGGAGCGCCTGCGTGACGAGTACTGGCAAGTCAAGGTCATGCGGGTCTACCAGAACCGCGTCGTCCCCGGCCTGATGCAGACGCCAGCGATGACGGGTTTCTACCTGTCCAGGGCGCGCATGGAGCAGCATCTCGATCTGGACGACGTTGCCGAGGCCGTGCAGGCACGTATGGAACGGCAGGAGTGCCTAAACAGGGCCGACGCGCGATGGCTGTTCCTGCTGGAGGAAGACGTCCTGTGGTACAGGCCCGGCCCGGTGGAAGTGCACCGGGAGCAGCTGCGGCACCTGTTGTCGGCGATGCACCGGCCGACAGTGTCCCTCGGCATCATCCCGCGCGACATCGACCGGGCCGGGGTGATCCCCGCCGAGTCGTTCACCATGACCGATGCCGACCTGGTGGCGGTCGAGCTGACCGGCGGATACGTCCAGTTCACCCAGCCCGCCGAGATTCGGTTGTACGCCGAGGCTTGGGACCGGATGTGGTCCCTGGCAGTCCACGGCGACGCAGCGCGGGCGCTTATCAATGGGGCCCTGGAGGCTCTTGACCGGCCGCTGTAGGGGTCGCGATGGTCGATCCTGGACCTCAGCCCGATCACAAGGAGGTGGCCGTGCACGACATCAACGCCCTCGACTTCGTCGGCCAGGATCCCGACTCGGACAAGGAGTACTGCCCCGCCGTGTTCGTGGACCCCAACACCGGCGACCTGCTGTTCCAGGGCCGCGTCATCACGGATCCGGCGGTTCTCGCACTGGTCGGCGAGCACGGCGCGATCGCCGACGACGAGGCCGTGGTCTGGCTGCCCGCCTCGATGAGGCAGATGATCCTCGACGCGGTCGGCCAGGACTACGACGAGCGGCACGGCCACGGCCAACCGACGTTCGCCGACCTGCTCGCCCGCGCGACGCGGTCGGCGGTGCACCTGGAGATGCGTGACCACTACGGCCCGTCCCCGGGGTTCGAGGACTGGAAGGCCGGCGGTTCGGGGCGTGTCGACGACGGCGGCCGGTGGGAACGGCTGATCGGCGACGCGGTGGCGCGCGGCGTGCGCGTGCGCCGGGCCCGGGTCGTCTCCGAGCCGGTGTCGGACTACATCCGGTGGGAGCACATGGTCACCGACGAGAACATCCGGGCCGGTGAGGAAGTCCGCTGGCTGCCGCGCCGGAAGGCATCCGGCATCATGCTGCCGCACTCGGACCTGTGGATGTACGACCAGCGCCTGGTCGTGTTCAACTTCAACGCCGGGAACGGTGACCACGTACCGGAGTTCGAGTACACCTCCGACCCGCGACGTGTCGCCCAGGTTGTCGCCGCCTTCGAGCAGGTCTGGGAGCGGGCAATCCCGCATGAGGAGTACAAGCTGGACTGACTGTTGCCGCGCATAGCGGCAAACAGTGGCAAACGTCTGGCCTCGTGTGTGACGGCGGGTGGATCGTCTGTGACGGATGGCACAAACGCCATTCGACCCCGGGCCGCTGGTGGGCAGCGGGACCCCGGGGCCTCGCCGGACAACGGAGGTCCGACTCATGGATCAGTATGGCCGATTGCGCGCGCTCGCCGAGCAACTGACCCTCGCCGGCGTGGAGACCGAGGCCTGGACGGCCGTGGTGACGCCGGGCGCGGTGGAGACGATCACCTGCCGGGAGCGCGAGGACGACGGCGGCAAGCTGTGGTTCTTCACGTCGGACGGCACGCCGATCGCCGAGGCCGACGACGAGCACCTGGACGACGCGGCCGTGCTGCTGCTGGGGTTCCTCGCCCGGCTCGCCGAGGGGGCCGCGCAGGCCGAGGAGGCTGAGGACGCGGCGGTGTCGTCGTGACCGCGGCGACGGTGCACGCGGTGCCGGTGAAGTGGGACACGGCCGCCATTGAGGCGCAGCTGCACGCGCGGTACCCGCGAGTGCTGCTGTGGTGGAGCAACCTCAACGCGTCGTGGATGGCGATGGTGCTGCGGCCGACCAGCCACCCGGTCGGTGACGAGCTGCTCGAAGCGGCCACCCCCGCCGAGCTGGAGCAGCGACTGGCCGCCGCCGGCGTGCGGCCCATCCACCCGCCGCAGTCACCGCCCGTGCCGGGGACCGGTGGGATGGTGGCCGGCATCTGGTCGCCGCCCACGCCCCCGCCGCAGCCGCAGCGCGTCGCGCCGCTCCCCCCGCGTCGCGAGCGTCCCGAACGGCCCGAGCGTCCCGGGCCCCCGAAGCGCCCGGAGCGGCCGCGGCGCCGCGGGTGGCTGGCGCGGCTGCTCGACCGCTTCACCTACACCGGCGAGGACTGGGACTGGTGAGCCGGGGGCGGCCGCGCGGTGTGGACCTCTCTCCCGTCGTCCCCGCGCCGCCGCCCCCACCCAACGCCGCACCCCGGGGCGGGGAAAACACAATCCCGGGGGTGCGGCACCCAGGCGGCGGCGCGGCCAGCCGATATGTCACACGGCCGCACCGCCGCCCGGACCGGTCCCGGGGAGCTTGGCGGCAGACCCCCGGGGCCG
>NZ_BAAAZG010000002.1:114904-142132 GCF_039536785.1 Actinomadura miaoliensis | reverse complement strand
CGGCTTTCGTCGTCTTTCCCGCGCCGCCGCCCCTCAGACGCCGCGGCCCCGGGGCTCATGTGCGGGGTGGCCGGGGTCGCGGCCCACAGACGGCGGGGCGGGTTCCATGGCGCGGTAACCCGCCCCGCCACCGGAAGCTCCGAGGCCAGGCGCGCACTCGGGGCCGCGGAACCAACACACGGAGCGCGCCGGAAAGGCTCATGGAGCCGATGACCATCACCGAAGCGCGGCCCGTCGGGGTCGCCGACGCGAAGGACCCGCGCACGCTGGTCCCGGCGGAGGTGTTCGACGCCCTCGTCGAGGACCTGCGCCGATACCACCACGTCACCAAGGAGTACGCCGAGAGGATGCTCGGCCAGGCGCTGGTGTTCCTCAAGGCGCAGGCCGAGATCGTGCGGGCCCGTGCCGAGGGACGCCCCTGGGTCAGGATCGTCCCGACCGTGCCCGTCGACCCGGCGTGGCACGCCTTCATCCTCCGGACCCAGGCGTACCTTCGGTTCTGCCAGGAGCACGCCGGCCGGTACATCCACCACGTCCCGTTCCAGGACGAGCCGATGCTGGACGGGACGGCGCTGGAGCTGACCATCCCCGCCCTGGAGGCGACCGGGTACTACGTGGACGTCGAGTTCTGGCACGGCGAGCGCAAGCCCTGCTGCCCGCCCGAATGCAACGACATGGGCGGGTGAGACTGTGGCGCACCAGATCGCCCCTGACACCGCCGGGCGCTCGGCCGTCCAGCCGACGCATTACCACTGCTACCGGTGGTCGGCCAGCGGGCAGGAATGGGAGCGTCTCGGTCGCCAGGACACGCTCGACGTGGCCAGCCCGGAGCGGCCGCCGGTCCGGACGGTCGACTGGCTGATCAAGTCGCCCAAGTTCATCGCGGCTGTCCACGTCGACCCCGCGGCCGCCCGCGACTGGCTGATCGCCGAGTGGGACGCCGCGTGCCAGCGGGCGATGAACCCGGTGCCCGAGTGGGTGGACAGCCGGGAGCGCGCGGTGCGTGCGCTGCGGGCGATCGAGACCGGCTGCTGGCCGTCCTACAGCCAGTGGATCACCGGCGGCGTGGTCGTGATGATGTCCGTCGTGGGCACGGACGGGCGCTGCCACTGACCGCACACGAAGACGCCCCCGCCCCCGGCGAACCGGGAGCGGGGGCGTCCGGCTGTACGCGCTTCCCCACGCGCCAGCGCCGACCAGGCTACATGCGGCGCGGCGTGTGCCTGGCCAGCCAGCCCGCCGTAGCGGTCGACGCCGACGTGATGACGCCGACCACCGCGGCCTGGAGCACCTCGGAGGCACCCTCCAGCACGGGCGCCTTCACCACGACCCAGGACACGACGAACGCGGCCGCCAGCGCCGACAGGCTCGCCGCCTTGACCTTCGTCTCGACAGGTGCGGACACGGAAACCTCCTAGGTGATCGGGGCGGTCCACGCGGCCGCCCACGTCTTCGGCCCGACGATGCCGTCCACGCCGAGCCCCTTCTCTCGTTGGAAGGCCCGGCAGACCTCCTCGCTGGCCGGGCCGTACGCGCCGTCAGCGGTGATGCTCCAGCCGCGCCGGCGCATTTGGGTCTGCCACGTCTTGACGTCCGTGCCCGTCATGATCGGCGGCTGGGTGATCAGGCGTCCCGGCCACTTCGGCGCCTTCGTGCCACCGGACGGCGGCTTGGGCGCCGGCGCCGAGCCGCCGGGCGCGGGCATCCCGGCCTTGACCCACTTGTACAGCTCGTCGCCGGGACAGCTGGTCGCGGTGACGTCGCGGTGCCCGTACTTGCGCAGGGTGCCGCCCTTGCGGCGGACCGCCTCGTCGTACAGCGCGCGGATGCTGCGCTTGGCCGCGTCGGTGGCGTCCCCGTTGCGGCCGATCATGCACACGCCGATGCCCGAGGTGTTGTGGTCGGGGGCGTGCGCCCCGACGACCAGCCAGCCGCGGCCCTCGTAGATGCGGCCCTGGACGTCGACCAGGAAGTTGTAGCCGATGTCGGCCCACCCGTTGCCGTCCATGTGGTGGTTCTGGATCTGGCGGGGGGTCTGGGTGGTGGGGCCTTCGGAGTAGTGGACGACGAACTCGGTCCGCCGGGACCAGGTGGTGGTCTGGCGGTTGCGGGGCGACCGTGCGCCCCATTCGCTGCGGCTGATGATGTCCAAGGGGGTGTCCTCCCTAGTTGTTGATGACGAGCGCGATGGCGGCGATGGCGGCGGAGATGGCGCCCATGACGCAGGTCATGACGGTGCCGAGGATGGTGAGTCGTCGGCGGGCCTGCTCGTCCACCGCCGCGCGCATCCGCGCCTCACGCGCGTCCAGCTCCTCGCGCGTGACCGTCGTGCGCTCCAGCGCGTCCAGGCGCTCGTCATGGCGGCGCGTCTCGCCGACGAGGTCGTCCACACGTTGCGTGCTCTGCTGCTGTTGCTGGAGGACCAGCCGCACGTCCCCCTCGATGCGGGCCAACGCCGTCATCAGCTCGCCGCGCAGCAGCGCCAGCGTTGTATCGGTCGACGGCGGGGTCTCGCTCATGCGACCCGCCGCACGATCATGGTCGAGTTGCCGAACAGCTGTGTCGCTGTCGCGTTAGAGACGCCTTGTGCCCAGTTCAGGCCGAACGTGCCACCGTTGGTCGTGGTGACGACGCCCCATTCGTGGACGTAGAAGGCATTGGCGTTACTGCTGCGGACACCGGCGTAGATGATGCTGGTGTTGAACACGTGCACGCCCATCCGCGCCGTGATCCGGTCCGCGGTGTTGTTCTGGGCGTTGCTGCTGGGACCCATCACGCCTTTCAGCCCGGAGGCGCCCGTGGGCGTGGTCCAGCTGGTGCGGAAGTCACCGCCGGAGCCGCCGGTACCGCCGTTGGTGCCGTCGAACACGGCGGCGGCCTGGAGGTGGAACTCCACGAAGTACTGCGCGCCGGGTGCGAGCGTGGTCTGGAGGTCCGGGTCCAGGGTCAGCGTGGTCGTGGACGCCCGCCCGGTCGTGGACGGTTTGACGATCACGTTGGGCAGCATCGCGGTCAGAAGACCGGCGGTGATGCGCTGCCCGGCGGCGATCGGGGGATACGTGGGCACGCGTGTGTCCTCCTACAGGGCGGTGATCGCGGGCTGGGCCAGGCGCACATCGGCCCCGGCCGTGTGGGGCTTGGTGATGCCGTTGACGGCGCGGACGACCGTCATCCGCTGCGGGTTGTGCACGATGACCTCCCGCCACTGGAACGCGACGGGCAGCGTGTTGGTGTTGGCCGGGGGCACGTACGCCTGGACGCCGACGTCGCCGCGGGTGTGGCGGCTGTCGAACGCGCTGATGTGCCAGTCCGGCTCAGGGGTGCCGTCCGCCCAGACCTTGCCGTCCAGGCGGCCGCCCTGGATCCGCAGGCGCACCCGATACCAGGTGCCCGCGGCGACTGTGACGCCGGGGATGGTCCGCAGGGTGGTCAATCCCGAGGTCACGCCAGCGGTCTTGACCTCGAACAGGGCCCCCAGCGTGCCGTCGGGGAACAGCCCGACGACCAGCGCATACCAGTTGTTGGCCTGCTGGTCGAAGTGGCCGATCAGGTACGTGTAGAGCGCGTCGCCGGTGACCGGCGCAGCGGGAGCGGTGAGGACGGTTTCGACGTCGACGGCGGGCGCGCCGAGGGACAGCGCGGCGACGTCGGCGACGCCGCGGGCGGGGATCGTCATGCGCGCAGCACTGCCGCTGACCGAGAAATGGGAGCTGGTGCCGTAGGTCGTCCACGCGCGGCCGTCCGGCGCGGTGCCCCACCCGTTAGTAACGGTGCGGTCGAAGCCGTCGGCGATGGCCTGGTCGACGGCGGTGACGCGGACCACCTCGCCGCCGAGGGTCACCTCGAAAGGCGTCTCGCCGGGGTCGGTCGTCCAGTACGGGCCTGCGGTGGTCGCCACCATGAGCGCGGTGTCGGCGGCGCCGGCGTCGGCAAGGAGGACCGCGCCGTCGGTGTCGGCCCGCCCCAGGGTGGTGTCGCCGACGGCCCCGACGTGCCAGGGTGAGCCGGGCACGCAGTTGTACTCGATCACCCACCGCAGCGGCTCCAGCGTCTCCCGGTACCCGTTGACGATCTGGTCGATGGGGCCTGGCGGTAGCCACGGCGGGAGGTCGGTCAGGCGGATGCGTGACCGTACGTCGGTTGCCAGCGCGCCGGGGATGAGCTGCGGCTGCCGGTGCAGCTTGAGGGTGACGACGGGGAAACGGGCCTCGTCGACCGTGCCGAGGTGGAGCCGCCAGGCGGCGATGTCGGCCAGCTGGTCGTCGCTGGCGACGTTGAGAGTGACGCTTTCCTCGTACTGCCCCACACCCAGCGGAGGATCCTGGACACTGAGCGGCCCGTCCTCCTGGACGACCCGCGCCGAGGACCCTCCGTCGCGCTCGACGGTGATGTCGTTGCGGATGAGCTGGTCGTCGTCGATCGGCTCCAGGTCGGCCGCCAGCGTCGAGTACGGCAGGACGAGGGTGGGGGTGGTGTTGTAGTCGGCGGCGCGGGTTCGATACCGCAGCGCGGCGGCGTCCCGCCGGTCGTGCAGCATGCCGCCGTCAGCGTCGGCGCACTCGCCGACCAGCTCCAGCAGCGTCCGCGGGGCCTGCGGGCCCATCGGGGGCGTGTCGCCGGTGGCGCCGACCAGTTGGAGCGGCACGCCCTCCTCCCCGGCCAGCCTCGTGACGCGGGCCCCGGCGAGTTCCCCGGCGTAGGCGGTCAGCGCGGGGACGGCGGCGGCGTGCACGGCCGACAGCTGACCGGGCCCGGCCACGACCAGGTGGGAGACCTGACCGAGGCTGGTCCACCCGGGCGACCCGAGGAACGACAAGTCGTTGACGCTGATCGTGGCGACCGCTCCGGCGGTGTCGGTCAGCGTCGCCGTGCCCGGGACGCCCGGGACGCCCTGCACCACGCCGTTGACGTACCACGTGTACCGGATGTTGGAGCCCTGCTGCTGGGCGTGCAGAGTGACCAGCGCCGTCTCACGGAGGAGGCTACGCGTGACCATCTGCGGCGTCTCGAAAAGGCCGTCCCGGGTGTAGGCGTAGAACATCAAGGAACCGGCGTCGGCGGTGGAGCCGGTAAGGGCGGTGACGTAGTACTGGACGTACGTCCCAGCGCCGGGGGTGGTCCAGCCGACGACCGGGATGCTGTCCTCGGCTTCGATGGCGTCGGGGAGCGTGAGGACGAACGAGACCGTCCAGCCGCCGATGGTCGGCTGGACCACCCTCGCGGAAACCATTCCGCCCTGGGAGAAGTCGGCGGCGCCCGCCCCGCCGGGCGGCGCGCCTTCCGAGCCGAACTGCACGGGACCGGTGATCCGCATCGGCGGGTCACCGGTCAGCGCGGATGCGACCTGTGTAGAGGTGGTGCCGTCTTCCAGGGGCCAGTAGCCGGCCAGCCGCGGAGACACTGACGACAGGGCACGCGTCAGTGCCGAGCGGAGGGGTTTGGCGCCCTGGCCGAGGCGCCGGGAGATGCCCGCGGCCGAGATCGGGACCCACACGTCGTGTCCGCCGACCGTCCAGCGGGTCGGCCACTCGGACACCTCGCCGACGAACCGGTACGCGCGGCCGCCGGCGCCGTCCGGCACGCTGACCCGGATGGGCGTGTTGCGCCCGATCTTCCCGTAGTACGGCGACAGGGGATTCCTCGGCGAGTACCGGCCGTCGCGGTTGTTGATCGTCAGCGACAGCTTGGCGGGGTCGGCCTGGGCGCCCTCGTCGGCGCGACCGTGCTCGATGGTGATGGGGTCGCGGACGAAGGCGTGCTTGGTGATGTTCGTCCAGACGCCCCCGACGTTGATCTCGACGAGCACGTCGAGCCGGGCCGAGGGGAAGGACTTCACACGGTGCCCGCGGCCGCGCACGGACGCGGTCGCGGTGATGCGGCCGGTGCCCTCGGCCTCGCGGCCGCGGGCCTCACCCGTACCGCTGCTCGTCGCGGTGGCGGTGACGGTGGCGGTCCCCATCCCGCGCTTGGCGCCCTGGCCTGCGGACGTCGCAGCCGCACCGGCCGACCCGGTGCCCGCGGCGCCCTTGACGCCCGCCGCGGTGGTCGAGCTCGCCGTGCTCGCCGACCCTGCCCCGGCCGCGGCCTTGACGCCGGTCCCGCTGGTCGTCGCGGTGACCGTGATCGTCCCGGTGCCGGACGGCCCTTCGCTCTTGACACCGGTGCCGGTGACGACTGCGGATGCGGCGATAGCGCCCGCGCCCGCCGCGTGCTTGGCGCCGGAGCTCGTGACGCTCGTTTCGGCCGTAGCGCTGCCGGTCCCCATGCCGACCTTGACGCCGCTGCTGCTGGTCGCCGCGGTGGCGGTGATGGTGCCGGTGCCCTCCACACTCGACCCGGCGGGCGGTCCGATCTCGGCGGGGGTGTCGGACAGGGCGATGGTGTCCCAGTAGTGCCGCGGCCAGATCGGCGTCGTCTGGGGGTTGCTCAGCCGCAGCGAATCGGAAGTGTCCGTGCTGGCACCGACGGTGCCAGCCAGGTCGACCAGCGGGGCCGAGGTGCTGTTGCCCTGGTAGATGCGGGCGGTCGCCGCACCGGAGTTGATGACGACCTCGACGCGCAGCTCGACACCGATCGGGATCGCGCTGGGGGCGGTGGCGACGATGGTGTTGGACGCGTCGCGCAACCGCACGATGCCCGCGCTGGTGACGTCCAGGCGCCAGCGCAGCGCCGTGTCCCCCGCGCCGTACGCGTTGAGGATCGGCGTCCCGACGGACGGGTATGCGGTCAGCTCCAGGTAGCCGCGGACCGCGTAGGCGGTGCGCGTGCCGAACACACCCGACCGCCAGATGAACTGAGCGGTGGTGTTCGCCTGCTGGTCGACCTGGATACGCGGCGGCCGCGACCCGGACGCGGAGATGACGGCGGCGCCGCCGGTGGCGAGGCCGAACGGCGTGTCGCCCGGGCCGGCGGTGGACGTGGTGACGGGCGTCCCGTCGGCCAGGCCGTCACCGTTCCAGACCGCGATGATCGCCATGTCAGGTGAGGTTCACGTCCGCGTCGGTGAGGGTGTATTGCCCCTGCGCGGTGAACGTCTCGTTGGCCGACAGCTGACCGCCGGAGTAGAAGGTGCCGCCTGACGCGGCCGACCACAGCCCGAAGTGTGTGACGGTCGTCCCGCCCGGCACGTCGAACACCGGGGCGTTCGACGAGTCCAGATTCCCGCCGGCCGCGGCGTTCCACGTGATGGCCTTGCGCGCGTACGCGGGGGAACCGCCGGACACCTCGGCCGCGCCGGTGGTGCCGGGGTCGGCGGTGTGCAGGCTCGCGAACACGGCCACAGAACCGAGTTCGTCGAGCATCAAATTCTTGGCGGCATTGGTCAGCGGCATCTACGAACCTCCGAAAGCGACCTGGACATTGCCGCGCCCGTCGACGCGGACGATTTTGCGGATAAGGCGTTTGAATTCGCCGTCGGCTCCGGTGAAGTCGAAACGGACGCGGACGACGTCATCGGAGCCGGTGCCGCCCCGGCCCGCCGCGCTGCCCGTCCCTCCTGCGGCGCCGGTGCCGGCGACGGGCACGCCCCCCGTAGCGGCGGCCCCAGCGAGCTCGGCGGCCGCGGACGCGACCAGGCCCGTGCCGCCGTCCATGCCCATGGCGAGACCCTCGGCCAGGTTCGTGCCGTACTCGGCGAACAGCTTCGACGGGCTCGCGATGCCGAGCACCTTCTTGACGGGGCCCGGCACGATGTTGCTGATCAGGCGGCCGATCTGCCGCGCCAGCCACGAGGCCATGCTGACGAGGCCGTTCCAAAAGCCGATCAGCACGTCCTTGCCGGCGTTGACGAGCAGGCGGCCCATGTTGCCGACGGCGCTCGTCACGCGCCCGGGCAGCCCCGACACCCACCGAACCGCGCGGTCGATTCCGCTTTTCACCGCATTCGGCACGGTGCTTGTGAAGAACGTCTTAATCTTTCCCCAGTGGGAAATGATGAGCCCGACCGGTCCCAAAAAGCCGACTCGCGCGGCATTCTTGATGAGGCGGACTATGAAATCAAAGCCGCCCTTGATGGCGCGCGGCAGCGTTTCAGTGACGAACCTTTTGACCTTGTCCCAGTTCGCGATGATCAGCGCGACCGCGCCAATGACCGCGGCGACGATGAGTCCGACGGGGCCCATCGCGATGATCCAGGACACGGCCATGCGGGCGGCGTTGGCCAGCGCGCGGGCGGCCATCATCGCCCAGGCGCCGGCCACGCGCGCGGCCGTCATCGCGGCCGAGGCAGCCATGCGCCCGGCCGCCATGGTGGCGGTGAGCGCAGCGCGACCGAAGGCGAGTGCGGCGCGTCCGGCGGCGGTGGTCATGCGTCCCGCCCACGACCCGGCCGCGCCGGCGGCGCGGCTCATCTGGCCACCGAACCGGCGTAGCGACGAGTCGGGGCCTCGGAGGGCGCCGGCCAGGCGGCCGACGCCCCCGGCGACCTTGCCGACGCCGACGACCAGCGGCCCCAGCTTCGACGACACCAGGCCGATCGCGATTGACCAGGCGAGGAACTGGGCGGCCGTCCCTTGCGTCCCGCCGGGGAGCGCTTCGAGCAGGTCGACCAGCAGACCCAGCGGTCCGGCCAGCAGCGGCAGAATGGCCACCAGCTCGGACGCGGTGTCCTTGAGCAGCGCCCACGTGGTGGCGATCTGCTGCTGCCCCTCCGAGCTGGTGGCCCAGCCCGCCATCGCGGCCGTGATGCCTTCGAGGGAGCCGAGCAGGTCAGAGCTGTTGGTGTTGGCACCGGCGAACACCGCGCCGAGGGTGATGGCCACGTTGCGGCCGATCCGCCCGAGCGTCTTGAGGGTGGTGACGGCGTTGTTGATCCACCGCATCGGCCGGCCCGCCTCGGCCATTCGCGACATCCACAGCCCGACGGCGGTCATCAGCCGCCCCAGGCCCTTGCCGGCCCGGTCGAAACTGCCCAGGGAGGCGGACGCGAAGTCGCGTATGCCGCGGACCAGGAACGGGACGCCGACGGCGGCGCCGTCGATGGCGTCGCCGATGGAGTGGCCGAGTTCGCGGATGAACGCGATGCTGCGGGCTTCGCGGACGACGCCGAGGACCCCGGCGGCCAGGCGGCCCATGGAGCCGGTGACGGCGGTCATGCCGTCCTGGACAGGGCCGCGTAGATCGTCGCCCAGGCCGCGCGCCTGCGCCTGCATCGGCGCGAAGAACGCCTCCTGGGCGCGCTTCTGGAGACCGAACAGCGCGCTGCCCATCTCCCGGACCACGCTCCGGGTGGTGGGCGGGAGCGCCTTGAGACTCTCCTCGAACTCCTCGACGTCCCCCGAGACGGCCCCGGACAGGGTGTCACCGACGTTCTCCAGCGCGAGCTGGAGACCGAGAGAGGCGACCTTGGCGGCGATGAACGCGCCCGGCAACGCCGCGGCGATGCCGGCGGCGGGGGCGAGCGCGACCGCCAGGTGCGTCGCCGACCCGGCCAACGCCGTGAGGGCACCGACCTTGCCGACGGCCTGGAGCCCCGCATGGGTGCGGTCGAGGACCTTCCGGAACTTCGAGTCGTCAGCGGAGATGACGGCAATGAGCTCGCCGAGACGGAGGGCCATGTCACCCCCCGTCTGCCGATCACATCACCCGGCGGTGGTGTCGTCGTTGTTCTGTTGGTCCGGCGGTTTCACGTGCCGGTAGATGCGGGTGTCGGCGGCCAGGAGCCCAACAAGGCGGACTTTCAGCCAGCGCCACGTGCGGTGGTGGAGAATGCCGGACTCGACGTCAATCCCGTAGACGTCGTGCAGGTCAGCCTCTACGAGCGGCCATGCTCCGTCGCCGAGGAGCCGGTGCCACGGGACCGTCTCCTTGCCCCCTGTCGCGGGGGTTGCGCCCGTGTAGTACTCGTAGAGCCCGGTCGCGGGGTCTTTCTCGCCATGGCCTGTGACGCCCGGCGGGAGGCCCGGTTCCCCGGCCGGGCCGAGCCTTCCCCCGACGCGCTGGCCCCCGACCAGTACGCCTCGGCGGCGGCCTCGTCCTGGAGAACCCACACCCACACCGTCATGGCCGCGTGCTTGATGTCGGACCAGCCAACACCGTCGGCGCGCATCTCCTCATAGGTGTCGCCGAGGAACCGCTTGATCATGTCACGCTCGTCGTCGTCGTTGAGGAACTCGACGTCGTCGGACGTGATGTCCTGCTCGGCCTCCACGGCCAGGGCCAGCCCGGCCAGCTCCTGCGCCCACACCCCGGTGGCGGCGTCGACGTCATACACGACGTACGTCTTGCCATCGATCGGCAGTTCCAGGCGCGGCCGCTCGACGAACTCGCGCAGATCCTTGAACGCCATTGGGGGGTGCCTCCGATCAGGTGTAGGTGTAGACGGCGGTCCCGGTGCCGACACCGTTCGGGGTCGTCACCGCGACGTCGCAGGGACCGGCGGTCCCCGCCGGGGTGACCGCGGCGATCTTGGTGTCGGAGATGACGGCGAAGTCCGCCGCGGCCGCACCGTCGAAGGTGACGGCGGTCGCGCCGGTGAAGTACGCCCCGGTGATGGTGACGAGCTCGTCGCCGGCGGCCGGTCCCGACGCCGGGGTGACGCTGGCGACGATCGGCAGCGGCGACACCGTGAGCGGGTTGTCGATGGTCTCCAGCGGCCCGTCACCGGTCAGGGTGATGGACACCTGGTCGAGCTCGGACGCCTCGCCGCCCTCCGGTTCCCAGGAGACCAGGGCGCGGCCCTGCTTGCCGCGGCCCTTGCCGAACCGGTCGAAGTACCGGATCTGCACGTACGAGTCGTCGCCGAACGCCTCGCTGGCGGCCTCCAGCGCGTCGTGCGTGACGTGGTACAGCTTGGTCGCCGGGTCGTACTTGTGGGAGATCTTGACCTCGACCTTCCACCCCTGCAACGTCTTCGTGTTGCCCTTCCAGCCGTCCGACTCATAGTCGGTGTCGTCCTGGATCTCCGGTTCGACGGCGGGTTTGAACTCCACGATCCCGATCACGGTCTGCCAGTCCGGCGCCGCCTCGGTGCCGAGGTTGATCTGGAGCCGGTACCGCCGGGTCAGGTCGGTGATTGTGGCCACGGGGCCCCCTTCTTACGTGCGGTTCGGCGTCGGACGCGACGCCTGGATGTAGTAGTTGTCGACGCGCTCGGCACGGTCCGCCTGGCGGTCGACGGCGGTCATGGCGGTGAGCTCCTCACCGCTGCGCCGGACGATCTGGGACACCCACACCGCGCCGAACCGGACGGCGGCGAGGCCGTCGAGGGCGTCGCGGACGGCGTCGGCCAGGTCGAGGACGTCGCGGGGGTCGCGGCCGCCGCGGGTGCGGACCTGGAGCCCGGTCGTGACGTCGATGCGGCCGGCGTCGTCCTCGTCGCCGTAGCCGTCCCAGTCGACGGTGTACGTGCGCAGCGCGATGACCCGGTCGGGGTCGGGTGGCATCGGGCCGATGACGATCGCGGTCTCGGCCGCGGTGTACGCCGAGCCGTCCGGCCGCCAGGCGCCGGCGCCGCGCGCGGCCAGGTGCTCGGCGAGACCGGTGAGGAGATCTGTCGTCCAGCCCACCGTCAGCCTCGCTGACTCCGCCGGATCTGCGCGGCGATGATCTCCAGCATCGTGCCGCGTTCCCTATTGAGTGGGTCCTCCAGATACTTCGCCTTGCGTCCGGCGTCGTGGCGCAGGTCCAGGTCCTCGTGTTGCCGCACGGCGTAGGGGGTGTCGTAGGAGACGGCGGCCTGGAGGCTGGCCTCGTCGACGCTGGCCACGCCCGACCGTTCGAGGGTGCCCTCCTCAAGCGGCACCTCTTGGCGGGACTCGCCGAGCAGGTGTTCGGCGGCCATGCGCAGGCCGCGCACGGCGCCGGCGCGCTGCTGCTCGGTCACCCGGCGCCCGTTCCAGTTCAGCCGGATCCGCTGCGGCATGGCGCGCCCCCTCTCACTCGCAGGCGATCTCGACGTGTTCGGGGAGCGCGTCCTGGCCGAAGCCGTCCCGGATGCGCGTGGTGATGACGAGGGTCGTCGAGCCGTCTGGCAGCGTGACCCGTGACCGCGCCGGCGCGGTGGTGCCGGGCGGCGCGTACACGGTGGTTTCGCTGATGACCTGTGACCCGTCGTCGGCGCGGACGACGCGGCGCGCCTGGTCGACGAACGCGCGCACGGGCGTACCCGTGTCCCAGACGTCGCCGTAGGCGCTGCGCCCCCGGTAGGGCTCGATGGTGACCTCGGGCAGGTCCGGCATGACCTCGGTCAGGACGTCGATGATGTCCATCACGCCCCCGTCCGGGTGCGGCAGATCGGCGGGGTCTGGGGGGCGTGCCCGGTCAGCCCGGCCAGCTGGAGCACCTCGAACGCGTCCGCGCCCAGGCCACCGACGTGGGCCTCGTCGGGCGCGGTGCGGTCGGTGCGACGCGCCAGGCTGGCCGAGCCGATCGACACTGTCGACCACTTGCCCGCGCTGCTGGCGCCGTCGCCCATCCGCATCCGCCATGCGGCCTGTTCCAGCGTCGCCTCCTTGAGCGCCTGGGCGACGGCGGGGGCGGTGGGCATGCCGGTGTCGTCGACGTCGTACACCGTGCACAGCAGCGCCCGGTCGACGTCACGGCTGGCGCGGTCGAGGAGCCGGGCGGCGTCCGGCGGCGCAGGCTTCGGCGTCAGGAAGTCGGCGAGCTCCTGGACCGTCGCGTACGCCACCGGTCAGCCGTCCACGCCGTCGTAGAGCGCGACGAGCTCGTCGCGGGTGTGCGCGGCCGCCTCGTCGGAGGTCATGCCCTGCGCGATGGCGTACGCGCGCCACGCGTCGGTGGAGGCGTTGCGGGCGGGCCGCTCCACCGTCGCCGGGGCCTGGTCCTCGTCGCCGCCCGACACGGTGTAGCCGTGCCGGCGGAAGTACGCCACCGCGGCCTCGTCGTCGGTCGTCGCCTGCCCGTCGACGAACGCCACGCCGACCACGTCGCCGCTGTAGCCGTCGACGGGCGTGGTGATGCGGTACGACATGTCAGGCGCCCCCTACTGGACCTTGATGTTCCGGAAGACGGCGGCGGCCTTGGTCGCCTTGAGCGCGACCGCGACCGGGCCCATCTCGACCTCGCCGACCTTGACGGCCTTCGCGGTCGAGAAGTCCGGCAGCCAGGTCTGCACCATCTGCCCGCCGACCGTCGACACGCCGTGGAACCCGTCCAGGCCCATGCGGATCGCGTACAGGTCGGTCAGGCCGGTCGCGGGGGTGCCGCCGACCGTACGGGACTCGATCGGGATGATCGGGTCGTTGGAGCCCGCCTTGTTGCCCGGGTCGGCGAAGATGATGTTGCCGTACTGCTCGCGGACGACCGGGCGGCCGTTCGGGCCGAGCAGCCCGTCGACCGGGTTGCGGGTGTACATTCCGGCGCGCCGGGCGATCGCGCGGACGCGGGCGAGGGCCTTGGCGTTGCCGAGGACGATGGTCGGCTCGCCGTCGAGGATCGACAGGAACTCGTCCAGGTCGTCCAGGGCGGTGAACGCCGAGTCGTTCTCGCTGGTGATCGCGGTCCAGTCGGTGACCGAGCCGACCCGGAACTCCGTCGAGCTGCCGGTGAGGGCCTTGTCGAGGCCGTCGAAGCTGTTGGCGTCGGCGGCGGTGTCGCCGTTGATGACGGCGTCCTGGAACGCGGTCCGGGTCGCCTTGATCTTCTGGGCCATGTTCAGCGACACGGCCGAGGAGGCGGCGGGGCCGATCTTGGCGAGGACGCGGTCGACCTCGAACGCGCCACCGAGGACGGCCAGGTCGACCGTGTACCGCTGGGTGGTGACGTTCTGCGGGGTGTACTCGCTGTTGATCGCGCGGAACGCCGCGGTGGGCTGGGTGATCAGCCGCCGGTAGCCGTAGGTCAGCGTCGCGCCGCCGCCGGCCGGGTTGACCACGTCGTCGAAGGTGAGCGCGTCCAGGATGGCGCTCTCCTTGCGGAACTCGTCGATGACGGCGACGTCGATGTCGTCGACCGCGTTGTTCTTGGCCTCGGCCAGGGTGACGGCCATGGCTCACCTCTACTTTCGGTATCGGGCCGCGATGGCGGCCTCAAGGCTCTTGGGCTTGCTGGTGGGCGGCTGTCCGCCCATGGGGGCGCCGGACGCGGGCGGGGCCTGGACGGCGCGCACCTTGGGGTTGGACTCGACCGCCTTCTTGATCAGGTCGCTGATCTTCTTGGCGTCGCCCGGGTCGACGTCCTTGATCTGGGCCAGGAATGCCCGGGAGTCCAGCAGCGCTTCGGGGTCGGCGCCGGCCTTCGCGGCGGCCTTGTAGACGGCCAGCTCGACGCGGGCCTGCCGTCCCTCGTCCTGCGAGGCGGCGAGCTCCTGGGCGAGCTGGGCGGGGTCGGGTGCCTTGTCGCCGTCCTTGACCAGGCCGAGGGCCTTGCCGATCTGCTGGGCGAGGTCTTGGCGCGCCTGCTCGGCCGCGGTCTGCTTGGCGGTGGTGCGGGACTTGGCTGCCTCGGCGCGCGCGTCCCTGATGGCTTTCTGCGCCCATTCGGGCAGCGAGGAGATGTCGCCGTCGGCGCCGGGCTGCCCGTCGTTCCCGGCGGCCGTGCCGTCGGGCCCCTGGCCGGGGTCGCTGGGCTGGGCGCCGGTCTGGCCGCTGTCCGCGCCGGTGCCCGCGGGCTGGCCGGCGGGTGCGCCGCTTCCGTCGCCGCCGGTTCCGCCCTCGCCGTTGCCTCCGGCGATCAGCCGAATCGGGGTGCCGTTCTTGCGGTAGCCGATGATCGCGCCGGGCGTCGTCGGCAGGCTGATGGGGTCGTGCATGGTTTGCCCTCCTGGGGCCGGACGGTGGTGTGGCCGGGCGCCTGGCCACGGCCGGTAGGTGGTCCCTCGCGCCTGGCGAAGGAAGTCTCAGAAAATGTCGTCCTACTTCTGGACAACTCTCATGAGGGTCTCGTAGTGTTGTCGCCAACGCGGACAACACTATGGAGGGTCACGATGCGGAACTGGCTGGAGATGGGCGCCGGCGACTTCTACACCACCGGCACGCAGCTCGACATGCTCGCCGAGATCGAGGGCGACGGATACGGCACGATCGCGCTCGACGAGATCGACGCCGAGGACGGCACCCAGCAGGCCGAGGTCATCGAGTTCGTCGAGCGCGCGGACGGGGCCCTGTTCGGCTTGACCATCAGCGACGAGCCCGCCGACGACGCGCTGTTCTCGGTGGTGGCCGCGTGACCGGACCTACCCGGTACCTGGACAGGGCGTCGGTGGGCGCCCTGTTCGGCGTGTCCGCGCAAGCCGTTGCGAAGTGGCAGGAGCGGTACGAGGACTTCCCAGCGCCGGATGCGCTGCTCGGCGAGCGCGAGCTTCCGGGGTGGCTACCGTCGCGCGTGGCCGAGATCAAGGCGTGGCACGCGGCGCGGCCGGGGCAGGGCGCGCCGGGGCGGCCGAAGCCGGGGAGCGGTCGGCGCCGTCAGCCGGAGTAGTCGACGGGGAACGGGGCCACGCGGTCGTGCCCGCGCAGCCACATGCGTGCGCGGGCACGCGTGACCGCGTCCTCGGCGTTCAGGTCGTACGGGCACGCGGTGGACGGCTGGCCCTCGTGGGCGGCGCGCTGGCCCTCCAGATGGGCGAGGATCATCCGGCGTCCGGCGGCGCGATCGGCGTCGCTCATGCGAGGAAGTCTCCCCCACCGCGGCCGCGGAGTCTATGGATCGCGTCAGAATCGTCGGTGAGCAGCGCTTTGAACTCGTCGAACGTCATGCGGCCGTTCTGGTCCCACCAGGCTTTCAACTCGTCCGATGCCCACCGCCTGGCCCTCGCTTCGGGGCCGGTGAACAACGACCGGGGGTCGATACCGCGGGCGGTGCCCTCGCGCGTGACCAGGTAGCCGTTCGTGGCCTCTTCGGCGGCGAGCCATTGGGCGTGCACGTAGTCGCGGTATGCCTGGCGGGCCAGGTCCTCGAAGCGGTCGCCGGTGTAGCCCTGGGCGCGCAGGTCGGCGATGGCGCGGTCTCGGCGCTGCTGGGCGACGCTGATCCCGTAGACCTCTTCGACGGCCTCCTCTTCGGGCCATCCCTCGTCGATCAGCTGCGCCATCCGGTCGGCCAGCTCGGCTTCGCGGCGCTCGCGGCGTTCCCGTTCCCGTTCGCGGGCCTGCTCGCGGGCGCGGGCCTCGGCCTCTCGGCGGTCGACCTCGGCCGATAGGCGGTCGATCCAAGCACCGTCGAAGTCGGCGGCGCTCATGGCCTCCATGAGCGCGGCGTCGAGCTCCTCGTTGGACATGGTCGCCGGGTCCGGCCGCGCCGGCGGGGGCGGTTCGAGCACGGGCTGATCCGGGCCCGGGGCGCGGTCGTCCAGCGGGGGCTCGTCGGGCGCGACGCGGCCCGTACGGGGCGCGGGCGCCGGGGCGGGGCCGCCGTCCAGCGTCGGCTCGGTCGGCGGGCCGAGATCGCCGGCCGGGCCGCCGGGCGGGTTGCTGCGTCCGGGCGGGATGTTGCCCGCGCCGATCTGCTCCCTGTACCTGAGTCGCTTGAGCTCGGGGTGCTGCGCGAGGTGCTCGCGTAGGGCGGCCTGCCACGCCCGGACTCGACGGCGTGCGTCTTGGCGTGCCTGGTCGGTCAGCGCCCCGACTTCCCGCTCTTTCCACTTGCGGATGTTGCGCTCGATGGCGCGCTGCCGCTCACGCGCCTCGTACCCGCCCGGGTCCGCCGTGCGCTGCGGGACGCGGGTCACGCCGGGCAGGTACGCCGACACCGAATGGCGGCAGTTGGGGTGTTGGAACCCGGCGGCGCGTGCCTGGTCGAGGGTGGCCGCGGCGGTGACTGTGACGGGGATGTCGCGGGTCGCGTGCTCGGTGACCACGTTCAGCGGGCCGGGCGTCGTCCGCAGGATCTTGCCTTCCCAGGGGCGGCACAGCGGGCATTCCTGGGGGGCGTCAGAGACGTACACCAGCTTCACGCCGATCGAGTCAAGGCGGTCGACCTGGCCGGCGACCGCGGCCCGTTGCGCGTTGGTGCGGGTGGCCATCTCCGCGTAGGACGAGAGGCGCCAGCGGCGGCCGGCGCGGTCGACGAAGCCGCCGATGCCGCGGTCGACGAGGCGCTGCCACATGGCTTGTGCGGCCTGGCGGCGGGTCTGGACGCCGGTGAGGATGCGGGCCGCGGCGGCGGCCTGGACGGTCCGGTACGCGTCCTCGACGTTGCGGAGGATGTTGCGTTCAACGGTGCCGAAGTCGGCCAGCAGCGCGTTCGCCAGCGCCTCGACGAACCCGGTTCCGGTGACCTGTTCCGCGGCCTGGCGGGCGGCCTGCCCGATCCCCGACTCGGGGAACCATCTCTCGGGGAGGTCGGCCAGCGCCGATGTCCAGCCGTGCCGGTAGGCGTCGGCGAGTGCCGTCCGAACGGCCGGGCCGGTGTCGGCCTCCAGGGCGGCGATGATGGCCTGGGCGGCGCGGCGCAGTGCGCGGATGTCGGCCAGCCGGGTCTCGGCGGCCGGGGAGTCGAGGCCCTCGTCGAGGTGCCGGGCGATGGTGCGGACGAGGGCGGTCTCGGCCTCGCGGTAGATGTCGGCCACCATCGCGGCGATGGCGTCAACTGCGTCGGGGTCGACCGCCATGGCGGCCTACTCGCCGTCGGCCGGCGCCGCGTCCGGGTCCTCGTCGGCGGGGGCGTCGTAGGTGGCGCGGACAGCGTCGGTGACGGACTGGCCGAGCGGGTCGGCAGTGAGCGCGCCGGACTCGTCGCGGATCCGGGCGACCTCGGCCTGGACGGCGGGGTCGTCCCAGTCCGGGTGCAGCATCCGCACGAGAGTCTCGGTCGATACGGCCTCGGCGCGGTGCATGAGCTCGGCGGTCTGCGCGAGCTGCATGATGTCCGGGCTCACGGAGTCGCCGAACTCGATGTCGGGCCGCTCCGGGACGACGGAAGAGCCGAACAGGGATGCCTCCAGCTGGAGGAGCATCTCGATCGCGTCGGCCAGCGCGGGCGCGGTGTAGAGCGCCTTCTTGCCCCGGGTGACCAGCGACCGGCGCTCTTTGGCGGCGACCTCAGTGGCCGTGATCGCGACCTCGCCGGACAGCCCGAAGGACTGGGCGGAGTAGCCGGCGGCGCGCAGGATCGCGGCCAGGAGCTCGGCCTGCGTGTCGCGATGCTCCTGCACGCGAATCGCGAACTGCTGCGCCGAGATCTCCATGCGGTCGCCCTCGCCGAGGGTCTCCAGACCCTCGTACAGCTCCTGGTCGGGGTCGAACGCGGCGCCCTGGCCGCGGCCGAGCGACTGGAGATAGCTGCTGGGCACGATGAGCCGGGCCTTGGCCAGGCGGAGGTCCCGCATCCAGGACGTCCACGCCTCGTCGAGGGCGTCCATCAGGCCCATGACGGGGCCCGCGTAGTCGGACCGGCCGAGGTCCTGCCCGGGCGGGTACGTCCTCCAGTCGCGGTTCGGCTTCATGTTCGGGACGTAGACCGCCGTGCATCGGGTCAGGCCCGTCTCGATCGCCGGTTCCAGGTGCTCGGTCTCCGGGTGCGCGGTGAGCGGGAGCTGCTCGCCGAGCATGCCGGGGTCGCCCCGGTATAGGCCGTGCAGGATCCAACCCGGCTCGTGGCGCTCCAGGTGGACCAGGCAACGGCCGTCGGGGAGTTCCTCGATGGTGCGCCAGAACGTCACCGCGTACAGCCGCCCCCATCGAAACGTGGGGACGGCGGCGTCGGCGTGGACGGCTCCCAGCCACGGGCGGGGGGCGACGTCGCGGTCCCAGACGGCGCGCAGGTAGTAGCCGCCGAGCGCCGAGCCGACCTCGGAGCCCTGGAGGAGCGTGGCCTGGAGGTCCGGGACCATCTCGTCGATGCGGGCCTGCGTCGCCGGGGTCGGCACGGTGATGTTCGGGGGCTCGGAGAACAGCAGGTCGCTCGACATCGTCGCGATGTCGGATGCGATCGGCACGTGCAATTTCGTGCGCTTCTGCCCGGCGGGGGTGGGCTGCCCCCAGAACCACCGCGCCACCATGCCGACGATGCCGCCCCGGTACTGGCTTGGCCGGTTCACCGGGCGGGCCTTGTTGGCGAGCTGGCCGTAGACCGTGGACAGGCGGTCGCCGTCCCCGCGGTACCACGCGTCGAGCACGTGGAACATGTCGTAGATCGGCTGGAGCGTGGCGGGTGGCCAGGGGCCGCCGGTGGGGAGAGGCATTAGACGAGCTCCGGCCAGTGCCACGAGCCCGGCATGTAACCGATCTCCTCGTCGACGTCGCCCGGGTCGTACGGCGCGCCGTCCTCGGCCAGGGGGTGGAAGAACAGGCCGGCCGGGTTGGCGACGCACAGCCCGACGGTGCGGCCGTCGTCGGCGACCTCGGTGACGATCGCGGCGCGGCACTCCGGCTTGTACACGCCTTCGGCCGAGCCGCGGCTGACGTAGTGGACGATGCGCCCGACGCTGGGCTTCTGCACGGTGCTGCCTCCGTTCCGGGGTGGGGGGTTGTGCCGGTCCGGCCCGCGCCACCCCCCAGGAGCGCGGGCCGGACCGGGGACAGGGGGCCGCCGTGTCAGGCGGCGAGGGTGACCTGGTCGCGCAGCAGGCCGCGCCACAGCGCGCGGGTGGTGTGGACGGCGTACCGGGTGGCGTCGATGCCGTGGTCGTCAGCCTTGATCGGGGCGTCCTCGCCGCGCTCGGCGGCCTTGTCGTCCCAGGAGTAGCCGGGCAGCTCGTCGAGCAGGCCCTTGCACGAGGTGTGGATGCGCAGCAGGTCGAGCGCGAACAGGCTGGACATGGTCCGGATGCCGTCGAGCACCGAGTTGTCGCCGGCGCGGGTCACCAGGCCGTCGCGGTGCAGCTGCACGCGGAAGCTTGCGGCGGAGGGGTCGACGATGACGTACTCGGGTTGCACGCCGGTCAGGGGCGTGGTCGGCACCGGGACCTTGGCGAGCCATTCGCGGAACCGCGCGCTGTATTCGACGTCGGTGAGCTGGCGGCGTGCGGTTTTGGAGTCGTGCCGCCACTCGGCGGTGACGTACAGACGGCCGTCCGTCCCGACGCCGACGACGACGGCGTGGAACGGGTTGACGGTGCCGTAGTCGACGCCGGCGGCGACCCACCGCGTGACGGCGGGGATCTGGTCGACGGTGTGCCGGGCCGGGTCGAACATCTCGAAGATGGCGCCCTCGGCCAGGCACCATTCGCCCTTGATCATGCGCCGGTACCACAGGCCGACGTACTCGGCCTTGAGTGCGGTCACGTACGCGGGGTCAAGGCCCGGGTTGTCGTCGAGGGTGAAGTGCCAGGACCGTAGGTCGAGGTCGCCCTGGCGGAGGAGGAACTTGCGGCGTAGCCAGTGGTTAGGGCTGTCCGGGTTGGTGGTCGCGAACAGCTTGGCGCCGGGGACGCTCAGCCGCGCGAGCAGCTGTGTCCAGAACGTCTCGGGCAACACGGTGGCCTCGTCGACGTAGGCGCCGGCGCACGTGAGGCCGCGGAGTTTCTCCTCGGCGCGGACGTCGTTCGCGGTGATGACCTCGATGGGACGGCCGAGGATCGTGGCCGTGGGCGCGCCGCGGGTGTACTTGACCAGGCGCGCATAGTCGCCGGTGATCGCCGGGTCCTGGAGCGGCCCGAAGACGTTGCGAGCAACGGAGTCGAGGGTCTTGCCGGAGACGACGAGCGCGCCGCCGCGCGGGGCCTGGGCGACGTAGGTGAGCCAGCGCAGCAGGCTCGCGATGGTCTTGCCGGACCGGACCGAGCCGGACCAGATGTTGAGCCGGGCCGTCGAGTGCGCGATCGACTGTTCCTGCTTGGGCGACAGGACCGGCGCGGCGGGGGTCATTCGGGGTCGGTGCCGTGCTTGGCCTGGAGGCCGCCGAGGAGGGCGCCGAGGAGGCTACGGGCGTTGTCGTGGCCGGTGTCGGCGTCGAGTTCGACGAGGCGGGCGTGCCGCTCGACTGCGAGGCCGGTGGCCTGCACGATGCGCAGCTGGTCGTCGAACAGTGGCCGCGGTAGCGGGTGCTCGGTGGCGACGTTGTCCTTGCCGCCGATCTTCACCAGCGTGCAGGGCTCCCACAGTTGCCGGCGGAGGCGTTCGGCGTCGCCGAGGAGGTCGAGGGCGAGGGCGGCGCGGCGGGCCTTGGCGTCGAGGACCTTGGCGCGGGTGGCTTCCGCGGTACGTTCCCGCCGGAAGCTCAGGCCGAGCTCGGCGGCGAGCTTCGACACGGTGGCCTGCGACCGCTTGATCTCTTTGGCGATGGCGTTGCGGCTGAGGCCCTGGGCGTGCAGTTCGGCGACGCGGCGACGGTCGTCGTCGGTGATCGGGCGTCGAGCCGCCATCAGGCCGCGGCCTTCCGGGTGCGGCGGCCGGCCTCCTCGGACAGGCGGGCGGCGGCGACCAGGTCGACGAGGAGGCGGCCGCGGTGCCGGAGGCTGGGGATGCGGCCGTCGCGGGCCCACGTGCGGATGGTGCGGTGCGGGCGGCCGGTGACGAGCGCGACGTCGGCGACGGGCCGGAACCGGGCGGGGGTGGTCGGGGGCACGGTCACCCCCTCCGGGCATGCAAAAGCCCCTGGTCGCGGGCGACTCAGGGGCGATTGGGCATACGTCGTCACGCACAGTGTGATTTAAGCGCGACGATCATGTCAACTCGGGTCACGGGCGCCACGCCGGGTTGTAGTCGGCGTCGCCAGCGTGTGGCAGCGCGAGGTAGCGCAGCGTTGGGCAGGGGTTGTCGTTGTCGTAGTCCCTGGGGCCGCACCGGTGATGACCCGCGTGGAGGGCCACGATGTGCAGTTTCGCCTTGGCGTCGGCGATCACGCGCTCCGGGAGGTCGAACTGGCCATCCTCGTTGTGCAGCAGTGGCGCGATGTCGTCGTCGGCCACGACGCCCCTCGTGTCAGGGCCCAGCTTCGCGCGGCGGCCGGTGGCGATGAGGTAGTCCAGTCGGTCGCGCAGGAAGTCCACCAGGGTCATGGGTTCATCCTGCCTGTTCGTCGAGGCCGGCGCGGCGGAAGTCGTCGGCCAGCCAGCCGAGCCGCAGCTCCTTGCGGAGGTACCGGCGGAACCATTCGGGGTCGCGTCGGATCTCGCGGCGCAGGAACGTGGCGAACGCGTCGGGGTGGCGGTCGAGGAACGCTCGGATGTCCGGGTCGGCAGTGGCCTCGGCCCGCTCCCGTTCGGCCTGCTCGGCGCGCTCACGCCACCGCCGGGCGGCGATGATGATGTCGACCCACGGGCAATCCGCGGAGAGGTCGAGGGCTCGACGGAGCGCGTTCTGGTGCTCGCCGAGGCGCTGCCGGATCTCTCGTTGCTCGTCTCGCTCGCGTTCGGCGGTCTCGGCGCGCTGCTGCCAGGTGGCGTAGGTGTGGCGTTCGGCTTCGAGTGCCTGGAGGAGGCCACGCGCGTCGGCCTCGGCCTGCTCGGCGCGCTGGCGCTGCTCGTCGCGAGCCTTCCCGAGGGCTGTGGCGGTGGCCTCGGCCCGTACGGCTCGCAGGACATGGGCCCTCTGCCATGCCTCGCCTTCGGTGGCGTCCTCGGCGTCGCCGCGCATGCGGGCGGCGGTGAGGGACAGCGCGACGGCGGCGTTCTCGACGCGCTCCAACTGCTCGGCGTTCAGGCCGGCCAGGACGCGGCGGGCGTGCTGCTCGTCGTCGGCGAGGTAGGCACCGAGGGCGGCGCCAGCGGTGATGCGGAAGGCCAGCTGGCGCAGGCTCGTGGTGGCGCGGTCGAAGGCGTCGCGCAGTTCGTCGTCGTTGAGGCCGATGCGCAGGGTGGTCTCGTCGGGCTGCTGGTCGGTCATGGGGAGCTTCCGGCCTTTGTGATTGTCGGTGGGTTTGCCTTGCTGGGTCACACACATTGCGCCTGGTGGCGCTCCGCACAGGTGACAGGCAGCGCGTCGTCTCTCCGCCCAGTAGGGGTCGTCAACGGTTGACGGGTGGTACGGGTCTGGGTAGTGCCAGTTGGGCCAAGACACCGGGAACCAAGGCTTGCTGGTCATACGGTCCTCTCAGGTTGGGGTTGGTGGACGAGGCCAGCGAGCACGTCCGGTACCTCGCCGACGTCGGCAGGGTCGTGGACGAGCGGGCGCGGTGGCGTCTGCGCGGGGCTGTGATCGTTTCTGGGCGCCTCGACGGCGCCGTCCGGGTCGAGGTCTTCGAGCAGGGCGACCCACGCGCCACGCGGCCACCTGGCGCCACAGAACGCCCGAACCGGCCAGGGCTCCCCGCGCGGTGCGGGACCTTCGACGATCCATGAGCCGGTGCACCACACGGCGGATGAGGCGTCCTGCCTGACGCGCAGTTCGCCGCCGCAGTCGGGGCAGCACACGTCGCGGAGGGGGACGATCGGGGCGTCGTAGTCGGCGGCGATCCGGGCCCGGGCGACCAGGCCGCGGAGACGCGCCACGATGCGGGCGCCGACGCGTTCGTCGGCCAGGGCGATGTCGACCAGGCCGCCGCGGTGCCCCTCGGCGCGCAGCTGCTCGACGAGCTCGTCGACGGCCTGGTCGATCTCCCGGGCGATGTGCCATGCCTCCGTCACGGGCTCGGCGCTGCCGGGTCGCCCGCTGTTGCTGAGGGGGGCCAGGGCGCCGTCTTCGTCCCAGCCGGGGGAGCGGTGCGGGACGGCGGCGCCGGCCACGACGTGGCCGCGGTCGCCGGTGGCGGCGATGACGCCGAGCTGGGCGAGCAGGCCCGGACCGTGCGTGCGGTGGGGGCGGATGTCGGGGACGGCGATGATCCGGTCGGGGCCGCGGCGGACACGGCGGTGCGTGACGATCGATTCGCGGGTCTCCACGGCGTAGTACAGCTCGTCCAGGAGGCGGGCGACGTCCTCGGCCGGGCTGCTCCCGCGCGCGTCGCGAGCGACCGAACGCGGCGCCTGGTCGTCAGAACGGCGGGATGTCATCGGCGACGACCCTTTCTTTCTGCGGTGCTGGAACGGCGAAGGCATGCAGCGGCGCCCCGCATTTGTGGGTGGCGAGGACGGGGTAAATGCGGGGTTTTTTGATGTGTGCGGCTTCGCGTGGGTGCAGTTCTTTGCGGCGGGGGCCGTTGCACAGGTCGTAGGTTTTGCGGCCGGTGACGAGCGCGAACGCCTCACCCAATTCGGTTAGTGGGGTGGGGTCGCAGTAGGCGGTGATGGCTGCGCGGTCGGCGTCGAGGCCGACGAGGATTGGCGCGTGGCATTTCTGGCAGAGGCGGAGGGATGCGCCGCGGCTGGTGTCGCCGTTACGGGAGCGCTGGAGCCATGCGGGGATCATAGCGGGCCGTCCGCGGGTCCGAGGTCCTCGCCGGTGGCGGTGTCGATCACACGGCCGTCCTCGACGACGGTCCGCGGAAGTGGGTCCGGGGCCGCTCGGTCCGGACCCCGTCCCGGGGAGACCCCCCTTCGGGGGGTGTCTCCGTCGCCGGACGGGGTCGACCGGTTTTCGCCCTCACCCCGTCCGGCGTCCCGGGACGGGGCCGGGACGGGGCGGACGGGGGTGTCGGACGGGCCGTCATCGGCGGTCGTGGTGAGGTCGTCGGCGATGCTGTACGGCTCGATCAGCCGGTGCTTCCAGCCGTCGTAGCGTTCGACGAATCCGCGGTCGACGAGCTCGTCCAGGGCCTCCCGGACGTCCTGCTGCCGCTTGCCGAGCGCGGCCGAGATCTTCCCCTTGCTGGTGTCGTCCGGGGCCGGGCCCTCGAAGAGGTGCGCGGAAATGGCTTCCATGAGCATGAGGCGGTCCCCGCGTTCTTTCTCTGGTCCGGCGGGGGCATTGTCGGGTGGGTGAATGATGACGGTGACATTGCCGGTTTCGGCGTCGGATGTGAGCACGGCGGTGCCGACTTTTCGTGCTTCTGCGGAGACGGCGCGGACGTGTCCGGGGCGGTCTTTGTCGACGAGGATGCGGAGGCGGCCGGTCATGCCGCGCCCGAATGGCTCGATGACTTCGACGGTGACGGCGCAGCCGTCCATCATTGCGCGTTTCGCCTGGGCGCCGATTCCGCCTTTGCCGCGGTTGTCCTTGTGCTTGGGGACGTGGTCGACCATGACGACGGCGCCGCCGGTCTGCGCGAGGGGTTTGAGGAGGAGCTGGGCGAAGCTGGTGGCGTCCTTGTTCTTCTCCAGGTCGAGGCCGAGGAGGGTCATGGCGGCGTTGACGCCGTCCAGGCCGATGAGGTCGGCCCGGACGGCGTCGAGGTGTTCGCGTAGGTCGTCGCTGGCGGTGGCGTGGAGGGTTTCGTCGGGTCCGATGTAGTGGAGTCGGGTGAGGTGGGTGTCGGGGACGCCGAGCGCGCGGAGGCGGCCGACGATGCCGGCGGCGGTGTCCTCGAAGTCCAGGTAGGTGACGGTGCCGCCGTCGGCCAGGGTCTGGGCGACGGCCAGGAGGAGAAGCCAGGTCTTGCCGGACTCCGACTCGCCGAGGATGGCGTTGACCTTCCCCGTGTAGAAGAGGCGGGCGCCGTCGGCGCGTGCGAGTACGGCGGGGCCTGGCTCGTCGTCCTGGCCGCTGAGGACGGCCGTGAGGTCGCGCGGCCACCAGGAGGTGCGTGAGCGGGTCTCTGGGGTGGGGTCGGGTTGGGTGGCAGGGGCCGGGTCGGTGACGGCCTGGTGGTGCTGTACCGGATCGGGTTGGGTCGTGGCCGGGTTGGGTTGGGGTGGGGTGAGCGCTGCCGTGCCCACTGTGAGGGGGTGGGCGCCGGAGACGATGAGGCCGGTGAGCTGCCCGGAGCAGTCGCAGACGCTCGAACCGGAGGATGTGGCGGTTACCAGGTTCACCGCGGACGTCACCAGCGCGGCCCATTCGGCGTCGGCTTCCCGGGGGAACCGCACCTGTCCGGCGCGGTGCGGGTTGGTGACGTTGGCGAGGAACGCCTTGTGCACGGCGGTGAGGGCGCCGAGGAGCCCGGTGTGTCCTTCGTCGGCCAGGCGGACGACGCGCAGCGCGGCGTCGCGGGCGGCGTTGTGCGCTGACCCGGGGCCGGCGAGTTCGCCGGTGGCCTGCTGGATGGCACGCTCCATACGCGCGCACGGCGCGTCGGTGGCGCCCGCCGTCTGGAGGATCCAGCCGCGCGCGGCGTCGTCGGCGAGGGTGTTGCGTGGGGTGGTGGTGGCTTCTTGGCCCCCGGTGAGCCCGTCGACCCACGCGGCCGGGAGTGCGGGCAGTTGGTCGGGGTCGGGGATCGCCGTGGAGGTGAGGCCGTCGGGGGAGATCCACCGGTAGGTGCGGCCTTCGGGGTGGATGGACGGCCAGACGACGGCGTAGCGGTATCCGGCGTGGATCAGCTCGACGTCGGCGCCGAGTTCGCCGGGCCACGCGAGTCCTTCGGGGACGCGGTACAGGCGGATGCCGGACACGCCGTCGTCGCGGGAGGTGGTGCGCCACGTGGCGGGGAGGGTGCCCCACCGCTGTTCTGCGTCGGCGAGCGTGGCGGCGCCGGTCTTGCCGTCGTAGTTGTCGACGTCGACGCCGACGACGTGGCGGGAGAGGCGTAGGGCGATGTTGCCGGCGCCTTCGGGGCCGTCGGCCCACGCCTGGCAGTCGGCGTAGGACGGCCATGCTCCGGCCTCGCCGGTGGTGCCTTTGGGTGGGTGCTTCTTGCGGCGGGCGGGCAACGGGATGACGCCGGTCCAGCCTGCGCGGCGGTAGGCGTCGTACGCGTGCGCGTACGGGCCGGGGGTGGTCGCGCCATCGCCCAAGGGGTCACCGCTCCTTCGCCGTTCGGGTCTGTTTCTGCGTGCCCCCGGTCGGGTCCGAGCCGTTCCCGGCCGAGGTGCCGGGAACCGGGGGCTGAGGGTCAGGCGGAGCCGTCGAGGCGCTCGATGGTGAACGTGCCGCCGTTGTTCCAGCCGCACAGGATCGACCCGCGCAGCTCCTCCAGATCGACGACGACTTCGACATCGCGCGACCGCAGGTGTGGGCGGGCGTACTCGTAGATCCGCTCGGCGAGTCCGTCGGCGCTCAGCACGCGGGCGACCAGCGGGGCGGGCGGCTCGGTGCCGTTGCGGCCGCCGGTCCGGCCGATGCGGTCGAACGTCACCCGGTAGGTCACCTGCTCGGCGCCGGGCGTCTCGGCGAACTCCTCCGGAGATGGCGAGACGATCGCGGCCTCGTCCATGCGCGGGTCCTTTCGGGGGTGGGTCCCCGGGCCGCCAGGGAGCGGACGGCCCGGGGACGGTGGGCGGGACTGTTAGGCGGGGTAGCCCATGGCGGCGCGCTGCTCGGGCGTCAGGTTCGCGATGGCGGCCTGCTGCTCGGGCGTCAGCTGCGGGACACCCGCCGCCGTGACCGGAGCCGCCGGGGCCGGAGCCGCCGGGGCCGGAGCCGCCGGGGCCGGAGCCGCCGGGGCCGGAGCCGCCGGGGCCGGAGCCGCCGGGGC
>NZ_BAAAZG010000002.1:23568-114861 GCF_039536785.1 Actinomadura miaoliensis | reverse complement strand
GGGCCGGAGCCGCCGGAGCCGGGGCGGGCGGGGCCTGCGGAACCGGCGGAGCGGCGGGCGCCGGGGGCTGCTGCGGGTACCCGGGCGGCATCGCCGGAGCCGCCGGAGCCGCCGGGGCGGGCGGTGCCGGGTAGCCGGCGGGAGCCTGCGGCACCCCGTACGCCGGGGGCGCGACCGGAGCCGGGGCCATGGGGGCGGCCTGCGGCTGCGCCTGGGGCTGTCCGGCGCCGCGGCGCAGCTCGACGGAGAAGTGCTTGAGCGACTTGCCGCCGGCGCGGGGCTCGATCTGCGTCAGGGTGATGCGGATCCAGTCGCCGGGCTCGGGCCGCTGCTGCGCCAGCTCGGTCTTGAGGCGGATCTGCCCGGCGGTCAGGGTGCGCTCCTCACCCTCGTCGGTCAGCAGCAGCACCTGCGGCGCGACGCTCCCGTCGTCGAACCGGTGCTTGCGGATCGCCTGGATGGTGCCCGAGACGCTGTCTCCGGCCTTCTCCAGCTTGACGAACTCGCCGCCGACGCGGATGTCGGGGTCGTCCCAGATCGACACTGGTTGGTTCCTCTCGGGTTGGGCCTGATCGGGTCTGATCTGGCCGGGTTGGGTCCGGCTAGCGGATGTAGCCGGTCGCCCCGGGATGTCCGGGGCACGCCTCCTCCACCTGCGTCGAGGCGGGGAGGAAGTAGGGGCAGAACGTGCAGTGCGCGTCCGCGGTCGACAGCATCGGCAGCGCGCCGGTGCCGAGGTTGCGGACCATGGTCGTGATGCCCTCGGCGCGGGCCAGGGCCTGGACGGCGATCTGCTCGTCGTAGGGCTCGTGCCAGAAGTAGGCGTCGCGCAGCATCCGGTCGCGCGGCAGGAAGAACACGGCCACGTAGTTGACGGGCATCCCACGGCGCTGCCAGCCACGCCCGTAGAGGTGGCCCTGGACGCGGTACTGGTCGCCGGGCCCCTTCTCCTTGTACTTCTTGAGCTGCCGTTCGCCGACGATCTTCCAGTCGATGACACCGCCGGTGACCCGGTCGTACACGTCCGACTTGCCGGTGATGTGCTCGCCGAGGATCTCGCCGACGTCGACCTGGTGCTCCAGCAGGAACCGCGGGCCGCCCTCGACCAGGCTTCCCAGGTGGCCGTTCAGCCACTTCATGACGTCTTCCAGCCAGCCGTGCACGGCGGTGCCGATGGTGGGGTACCACGCGGGGTCGCCGGGGTTGGAGATCTCGGCGCCGGTCAGCTTGTACCCGATGCGCCGCTGGCAGGGGTGCCCGAGTTCCGACGGCCCGAGCCGCGTCTGGAGGCTGCGAGGGGCGTAGTCGATGCGGTTCTCGATCGCCCACATCAGTTCCCGGCGCACCGCTTCGGCCGGCGAGACGGCGTCCAGGTCGGCGGGGGTGGGCCAGCCGACGCGGCTGGTGTCGATGTCACCGGCGGCCTGCGCGGCGGGGTCGCGCGTCACTGGGTCGCCTCCCCGCCGTCTTCGTCCATCTCGAAGGCAGTCAGCAGTTCCCCGGCGAGCGCCCCGTGGCCGCGCCGTGTCCAGGACTCGGCCAGGGACTGGATGGTTTCGACGGCGTTGCGTCGCATGACGTTGGCGAGGTCGAGCGCGGCTTGGGTGTTCTTCGCCTGCTCGCGGGCCTTGTCCAGTTCGGCGCGGACCACGTCGAGCACGGCGCCGGCCGCCCCGCCGTAGTCGATGATCTGCGCGTGCTCGCACACCACCCAGTGCCGGGCGTGCCAGTCCCGCAGCGCCGCCGCGGCCCGGGTCCGCAGGTCGTCCGGCGTCGTCGCGTGGGCGCTGCTGTCGACGATGAGTTTCTCAATGTCGCGGCAGCTTTCCAGCACGCCGAGGCGGACGCTTTCGGGGTCCATGCAGGTGGCCAGGTGCAGCGTGACGGCCACGATGGGCTTGCCGTCGATGTGGGCCATCAGGCGTCGTCCTTGGGGGTGACGAGCTCGAAGCGGCGGCCGGGCTTCCCGACGACGGTGTACTTGGCGACGATGTCGGGGTGGTCCTTGGTGAGGGCCTTCTTGTCGAGGCGGCGGGGCGCGGCGGTGTGCAGCCACCGCACCACCGGGCGGCCGTCGATCACACCGTCGACGGCGTCGCCGAGTGCCGTCTGGATCTTCTCCTTGGCGGTCTTCTCGACCTCGTCGAGCTCGGCGCGCCGCGTGGCGACGTCCTGGAGCACCTGGTACCAGCCGGCGACACCGGCGGCGGCCAGGTCGACCTCGGCGGGGGTGGTCTGGGTCGGGTCGGGTTGGGTCATCGTGGGTTCTTCCTGTTCTTGAGGGCGTTGGCGTAGCGCTGGCCGGTGCGGGCGGAGACGCCGACCGCGGCGGCGGCCTGGGCGATGGAGATGGGGTCGCCGTCGGGGGTGGTGCGGGTGCGGCGGACCATGGCGAAGTCGGCCATGCGCTCCAGGCGCGCGCGGCCCGGGCTGCCCGGTCGGCGTCCGCGCGGCGGCTTGGGCGGTGGTAGTCCGGTGTCGGGGCGCCCGGCGGTGACCCACCGCTGGTAGCAGGCGTCCCGGTAGCCGTGGCCGCCGTGCCGGCCGGTCTTGCCGCAGCATGCGCAGGTGATGATCCGGCTGCTGCTCACGCTGTGGTTCTCCTCAACGGGATGAAGGTCGGGTAGGCGGGGCATCCGGGGCGTCCGCAGTAGCAGCGGGCGGGGGCGCAGTACTGGCCGGTCGCTTCCGGGTGCCCGTTGACAGCGGCGGGGGTGTGCGCGGGGCACCGCCACCCGGGCAGGAACAGCCGCACACCGTCGACCGCGCCGCAGACGACGCCGTCGACGTGGTGGCCGCACCTGCCCGGGGAGCGGGTCACGCCGGGACGCCCCGCATGACGTCCACGCCGATCCGGGTCTCGACCTTCCCGACGACCATGTCGAAGGCGTCGGCCAGGACTTCGGCGGGCCGGTCCAGGACGAACCCGAGCCGCAGCGAACCCTCGTGGATCCGGTAGCGGAACCGGCCGGTCAGCGGCATCGGCGCGGCGTCCTCGTACGGCGCGATCATCAGCGTGATCCCCTTGGGGATCGTCAGCTTCCGACCGCGCCCCCCGGAAGCCTCGATCTGCTCGGAGTACACGAGCTCCCGCTCGCCGTTGGCGAGCAGGGTGCCGGACTTGAAGGAGACGTTGGTGGTGGCCTGGAATGTCTGCGCGAGCTCCAGCAGGTCGGCGCCGTCGGGCTCGGCGATGTCGGGCAGCCGCGCCTCCAGCAGCTCGGCGAACTCGACCTGACCCATGAGGCGGCCGTCCGCGGCGGTCCAGGTCTTCCACGCGTCGGTGCGGCGCAGCGTGTACACCAGGTGGTGGGAGTGCCAGCCGGGCACCGCGGAGCCGTGCGCGTCCAGGACGGCGGTGACGCGGTCGTTGTCGATGTCGGCGTACACCTCGGCGAAGTCGCCGTCGGCGTGCTTGTCCCAGTACTGCCCGAACGACTCGACGTCGCGGACGGTGACGGTGCCGGTTTTCCGCTTGGGGTGGTCGCGGTACTGGTCGCCGGTCAGGTCGATCTTCTCGACGCGGCCGGCCGGGGTCATCCAGCCGTAGACCTTGCCGGGCTCCAGCA
This sequence comes from Actinomadura miaoliensis, assembly GCF_039536785.1. NCBI lineage: Bacteria > Bacillati > Actinomycetota > Actinomycetes > Streptosporangiales > Thermomonosporaceae > Actinomadura > Actinomadura miaoliensis. The sequence goes on along the minus strand of NZ_BAAAZG010000002.1, from coordinate 111,292 downwards.
GGTTCGGCTCGGTCGACATGACCGCGGCCTCGATGAGCGCGTCGTTCTCGGTGCGCGGAACGCTGCGCGGGATCTCGTGGGGGCTCACTGGGCCTTCCGGGTGGTGTCGTGGACGGGCATGGGGAGTTCGGTCTGCCGCGGGTCACGCCGGCTGAGGTTGCCAGTGGCGTCGACGAAGAACGCCGACGCCTGCGCGGCGGTGGGCTGCTTGGTGGTGACCTTCGCCGAGACGGTCAGCGCGCTGGTGTCGCCCTTGGCGATCGGCGCGACCTCCATGACGAGCGTGAGCGTGCCCTTGGCGGCGTGCTCGGTGACGGCGTCGACGAGGGCGTGCAGCTTCTCCGATGCCTCGGTGTGCACGGCGCCGCGCGCGAGCTCCTGGAGCACGGCGGCGAACGGCCGCACCTGCGGCGGCCCGTCCGCGTCGTGGCTGGTGACGGACAAGGTGAGGGGTTCCTTCCTGGTGTTGGGCCTGGGCGGGGTCAGGCGGCGGTGAGCTTGGTGAACAGGGCCTTGCAGTCGTCGCAGCCGCACGTCTTGATGCCGTTGGAGCGGCCGGCCTTGGTGCCCGGCTCGGCGATCGACTCGACGCGGCGTCCGGCGGTGTCCCACGTCGGCGCCAGCTCCGACGGGCCGGGCGTGCAGCGGCATCCGCAGTCGCACCGGCCGAGGGTGCCGTCGTCGTTGCGGTGGCGCCGGTAGTCGGGGTGACCGCAGTTGGTGCAGCGGTGCATGATCAGGCTCAACGCGACTCCTTGGGGGTGAGGGTGAGGTCGTAGCCGAGGAGGTTGGCCCAGGCGATGACGGTGGTGAGCTGGGGGTCGCGGCGGCCGCGTTCCCAGTGGTGTACGGCCGACGGCTGGAGCCCGAGCAGGCCGGCCACCACCCGAAGCGACAGCTCCCGGTCGTGCCGGGCCTGCGCGAGCGCCTCGACGATCTGATCCGCGGTCACGACGCCGACTCCTCGTCGCCGAGGGGCGTGCCGTACCCGGCCAGCCGCAGCAGTTGGACGGCGTCAGCGAGGAGCAGCCGCGCGGGATGGCGAGGGAAACCGGCGACCATGGCGGCGGGGATGGCGTACAGCCGCTTGTCCGCCATGTTGACGAGCGCTGCCACGTCCTCGATGCGGAGGAACGCCCACCAGAACGCCGCGCGGGCCGGGCCGACCCCAGCGCGGCGGACGACGAGGACGCCGAAGCTGGCGCCCGCGTTGACGCGCTCGACCTCGGTCTCCACCATCCACGCGGCGATCTGCTCGTCGGACGGCGGCCGCTTCCGCGCCTTGACCTCCCACGCGATCCCGGGCGTGCCGGTGATGTCGCCCTCGTCGAGGACACCCTTGAGGGCGCGGCGCTCCGCCTGGGGGAATCCGGCCCCGCGCAGGTACCGCACAACGGCGGTCTCCGCGCGGGTACCGATGTCCTTCGACGTGCTCACCGGTGCTCCTCGCCGTCGTCGAGGGCGGTGAGTGCGGTGAACCAATCGCCCGCCGCGCACCAGGTGATGACAGCGCCCGCGGCGGCCAGGAGGACAGCAGGGATCAGGTACAGAAGCCACATCATGGGGTGCTCCTCGGGGTCACCCAGCCCGCGGCGACCGGCCCGAACGGCGACGCCACGCGCGGCGACGGCTCGTCGAGCCGCAGCAGCCCATCCAGCACCCGCCGCAGCAGGTCCAACGTGACGCGGCGCCGCACCGGCCGGGGCTGGTTGAACAGGACGGTGACGGGCGGCGGCCCGTCGGGCATGGTCACGGTCGGGGCCGCGGGCAGCGCGTCCGGCAGCGTCGCGGTGGGGTCCAGCCGCGCGGGCTCCAGCTGGAGCGGACGGCCGGGCAGGTGGTCCGGGCACCGCTCCGCGCCGATCTCCACGTGCCACCCGGCACGCTCGGCGTGGGCCGACAGCGACCGCATCCGCTGGTCCTCCGGCAGGAAGAACCGGTTGCCGCAGCCGGGCAGCGTGCACGCGTAGTAGACACTGACGATCGGCGACGCGGTCGCGACCGGCTGGGAGATGTCGAAGTGCTTCACGCGAGCACCCCCAGGGAGCCGCGCGCCCAGTCCAGCCCGGCCGGGTCCAGGTGGTGCCGGGCCCGCGTGACCGCGACGTAGGCGAGCATCCGCGCCTCGTCGGTCATCTCCGGGGTGACCAGCTTCCCCGACAGGGGGTCGCGGCGCGGCTGCGGCTTGAAGTCCGGCCCGATCAACACGACCGGCCACTCCCGCCCCTTGGCCTTGTGGCCGGTGGAGATGACGATGTCGGCGTCGTCCTCACGCGCGGCGAGGGCGTCGACGATGCGCAAGATCTCGTCCGGCCCGTAGGTGACGATCAGGTTGACCAGCGTCGCCAGGTTCTCCGACGCGGCCTCCGAGGTGGCGTACTCGATGACCTCCGACCACGAGGTGAACGCGGCGAACTCCGGGTGCCACGTCTTCCCGCTGTCCTGGAGCTCGGCGGCCGCCCGCGCCAGCGCCGCCAGGTCCCCGGCACCGCCGGTGATCGCCGCGCGCAACCCGCGGTCCTCGGCGGCGATCGCCTGCCCGATCGCACCCGCATTCGTACGGCACAGCACCGCGTCCGCACGCTCCAGCGGCACCGGCCCCACCGTCGAGGCGATCGGGTCGTGCCCCACCACCCGCAGGTCAGAGCCGAGCGCGGCCAGCCACTCGTTCGCCTGCGCGGCGATCGCCGGACCGAACCGGAACGACTTGGTCAGCGACAGCCGCGTGCCGTCGAAAGCGGACATGGCGTCGCGGGCACCGCGCCACCCGTACAGCTGCTGGTGCTGGTCGCCCACGAGGATCAGCTGCGCGTGTTCCTGCCGGCCGACCACGTCGGCGATCACCGGGTTGGCGTCCTGCGCCTCGTCCAGGTAGATCACGTCGGTCGCCAGCACGGGCCGCGCGAGCTGCCACATTTTCAGGTAGTGGTCGTGGTCCAGGCGCAGCACGCCGTGCGGGGCGCACAGGTCCGCCCACGCCTCCCGCGCCCACTCCACGACCTGGGCGGCGACGTCTTCCTGGCCCTCCTCGCCGAGCCCGGTCACGGTCGGGACGTGCCGCAGGGTGAGGGAGTAGTCGGCGGAGTGGCAGAACCGCGCGACCGTGTCCAGCACCAGGCGCGCCAGCTGCGGCACGTCCACCGCGGCGGCGTGGCCGAGCGCGTTGACGGTGATGACGCGGCAGTCGATGCCCAGGATCCGGGCGACGTCGCGGGCACGCTGCCGCGGCCGCCGCAGCTTGTCCGCCAGCCGGTAACCCACCTCGGCGAACGCCAGCGCGTGCGCCGTGCGGCACAGCACGTTGCCCGGGAACGAGCGCGCGGCGTCGGTCTGGATGGCCTTGTTGTAGGCGATGTAGACGGCGCCGGTGCGGGGCGTCAGCTCGGCCAGGTACCGCAGCGTCGACGTCTTGCCGGACCCGGCGAGCGCCTTGACGACCAGGCGCTCGCCGCGCAGGTAGGCGGAGCCGATCGCGGCCTGCTCCTCGGTGGGCGTGAACGTCACGACGTCTCCATTTCGGTGTGGCGGAGGCCGGCGGCCTGCTCGGCGGCGATCTCCAGCTGCGCGGCGACGACCTCGAACGCGCTGGCCCACAGGCGGGCGGTGGCGGGGTCGGTGAAGCGGATCGTCAGGGGACCGGCGGCGAAGAACGCCCGCGGCTCGAACGTGCGGTCGTCGATCTGGGCGTCGAGGGCTTCGGGCCGGTCGGCGACGCGCACGATGGCGGCCTTGATGCGGCCCGCGACGAGCTCGACGATGTCCGCCTGGAGCAGCACGACGTCGGCGGGGGCGTGCAGCGGGTTCGGGGTGCTCATCGGCTCGCCCCCTTGCCTGCGCGCAGGTCGGCGCCGCAGTGCCAGCACTGGTCGCTGGTCTTGTCGCCGGGCGGGGGCGCGTTCAGCGCGCGACCGAGCTGCACGGCGGACGCCATCCCCATGGCCGTCCACACCAGCGGCCACCACGCCACGTCGGTCAGCACGTCCCGCACGACCAGGACGACGAACGTGAACGTGACGACGGCGGCGCTGGTGATGACGTGGCCCGCGTAGTGCAACAGCAGGCCCGCGATCAACGCCAGGGCGGCGGTGACACTGCACAGCGCCGCGACGGTGGCGGGGTCGGTAACCTTCGTGGTCACGGCCCTTACTCCTTTGCTTCGTGGGTTTCCGAGTGGGGGTCGAGGGCCCGTACGACCGGTGACGCGGTCGGCGGGCCCGATTCGTGTTCAGGCCGCGCGCTTCTTCTTCCGGGCGGCGGCGTTCTTCCTGCGCGCGTCGGCGGCCTTCCGCGACATCTGCGCCATGTAGGCGCGGTACGCGGACTCGGCGGCCTTCGGCAGGTCCTCCTCGCGGACCTGGCCCTCCTCGGCGAGGCGGCGCAACCAGTACTCGTAGGAGACCGGGGACGCGGCCCGAGCCGGGGCGGTTCGCTCGCTGCGGTTGGGGGTGCGGGCCCAGGACACATTCGATGCCATCCGAGCGAGGGACGCCCGCTCGGCCGGCGTCAAGGTGGAGTCGGCCATTAGCTCTTGCCGCCCTTCTTGGCCTTGCGTTCGGCCTCCTCGGCGCGGCGCTCGGCCTCGCGGCGGGCGGCGATTCGCTCACGCTCGTACTGCTCACGCAGGGCCTTGCGCTCGGCGTCGTTGCGCTTGGCGGGCGGCGTCATGCGGTCTTCCGTTCGGGCTCGTCGTACACAAGTGCCCGGAGGTCAGCGGCCTGATAAACGTCCACCGACTCCAGCCGCAGCGCGCGGGCGTGCGCAGCGATCAGTCGGCGGCTGGCCGTCCGCTTGCCCAACTCGATGTTGGCGAGGGACGCCTTGTCGACCGTGACCCCCTGCTCGGCGATCCGCTCGGCGAGCTGCTCAAGGGTGAGGCCGTGGGCCTCCCGCAGCGCGCGGAGCGTGACCATCGGAGGGATTCGCTTCATGGTGACAACCTAGGACAACTAATGCCACCTCAGCAACTCGTAGGTGGCGCAAGTTTGTGTCACTTGGCTTACTGGGTGGCGTAACTTGCCTTCCCGGTGCTCGTGACCAGCCACTTTGCGGCCTAAGTTGTCTGGTGTTGTCCAGCGCCGCGCGACAGGATGGGCCCTATGACCAGTACCGAGACGTCCCGCCAACGGCTCGCCCGGCTCATGGATGAACGTCGGGCAGAACTGCGCCTCACCTGGCATGAGGTCGCCGAGAGGGCGGGGATGACCAGAGAGGGACTACGGCGTACCCGCACGGGATCTGGAAGCATCCGATCCCTGACCAAGCGAGGCATAGAGGATGCCTTGGAGTGGGCCGTGGGATCCGTCGACATGATCCTGGCCGGGGGTGATCCGCTTCCCTCGCTGGGGCCTCGCCATGATGCCGCAGCGAGGGCGTTTGTCGAGGGCCAGGTGAAGCTCAGCGCCACGGGGGTGAAGGCGTACTACCGGCCGGAGACGATCGACCAGCTCATCGCCGTCGTCATGGAGTGGCTGCCCGACGAGCCTGACGAGCGGTACGAGCAGGTTGGCATGCTGATGGACGCGCTCACGGCCGAGTGGGTGCGCCTGCGGCGGCTGACCGGCCGGCACGTCGACCAGCGTCGCGACGTCAGCTGAGCTGCTGAAAAGTTCTCGACATCGAACGTATGTTCGAAAGCAATCACTTTCGGTCACGACTTTTTACTTAACTGTTATCACCCCAAGTGATGACGTTTTCGGTCAAGCGGGTCAAGGTGTATGTGCCCCGCACACTTTGAGACGAGGACGTCACAAAGGGGTCAAAGTGACACACACCCCCCAAGGGAACGGAGCTGGTGATCAAGATCTGGAGCTCCTGCGCCAACGAGAAGCACACGCCAAGGAACGCTACGAGGCGCTCCGAGCCGAACGCGTCGAGGCCGAGCAACGCGCCGGCATCATCGACGTCGAACGCCAGCGCCGCATTGCTCGCGCGCGCGAGCGAATGCGCAAACTAGGCTGGAAAGGACTGGTCACCGGCATCCCGATCGGGGCCGCTCTGGGCGCTCTGGCCAAAGAGATACGTCAGCATCCAGGGCTGGCCGCAGCCGTGGGCACCGCGGTAGGCGTTCCCGCCGCAGGCATCACACTCGGCTTGTCACCGCTCGATGTGCCGTTCCTGCCGAACACCAATCGAGCCGACCCGCGGCCGGCCCGGACGGTATACGTACCCGTGCCCGGCCCGACACCGATTGCCCCATCGCCAGGCCCGACGGTCACCGTGTCACCGTCACCGTCACCGTCGCCGACTGCGACTGACACCAGCTCGACGCCGTCGCCGACCCAAACCGTCACACCAACCACACCGGCCAACGACGCCCCGACACCACCCCCGCCGACATCCGAGACGCCGTCAACCGAGCCGTCCCCGACCGGGAACAACGGCGGCGTCAGCGCCCCAGGCGCGACACCAGCTCCCACGCCCGTTCCCGAGCCGAGCCTCCAACCGGTATCACCCGGCGACGGCATCGAGACCAAGGGACTGTGCCTGCTCGGTGCCGAGGTGCCACTGGGCATCGACGTTCGCGTGCTCTGCTAGACGGCCGGGTGTCCCTGCCGCGCCCCGTACGGCAGGGACACCCGGCGCCTCCGCTAGATCCGGTCGCCAGGGGACAACCGGTCGTGCATCGCCCAGGCGCGTTCCAGCGCCAGGTCCCCGGCGTACTCCTTGACCATGTCGTAGGTGGACCATCCGCCGATGGCCATGGCGCCGTCCAGCGTGCCGCCGTTCAGCAGGTAGTTGTGGCACCAGGTCCGGCGGAACCGGTGCGGGTGCGCGTTCTGGACCCCGGCCTGCTCGCCGCGCCGACGGATCATCTGGTAGACCCCGGACTCGGTCATCCGCTCGGTGTTGCGGCCCTTGATACCGAGGAACAGGTACGTGGACTTGGCCGCCTTGGGGTGCTTGGCGCGCACGCGCAGGTACCGGTCCAGCGCGAGCGCGGCCTTCTTGCCGAGCGGCAGGACGAGCTCGTCGCCACCCTTGAGCCGCACCCGCACGCGCCGCCGCCGGAGGTCGACGTCGTTCTGCTTGTCGTCGTCGGGCACGTACCTGATGCCGACCAGGCCGCCGACGCGCACCCCGACGTCCATGAAGATTCGCAGGATGGCGGTGTCGCGCCGGTCCTCGAAACTGTTGCCCGAGCACGTCTTGAGCAGCGCGCGCTCCTGCTCATCGGTGAAGTAGGTCTTGGCCTTCTTCGGCGCCGTGACCTTGTCGACGCTCTCCATCGGGTTCGGGCTGGCCGTCCGCTCCCGTTCCCGGACGATCCACCTCCAGAACACGTTCAGGTGCCGGTAGTGCGCGGCGGCGGTGGCGATGCTGGTCCGCTCCCGCTCGGCGACGAGGAACTCCTGGATGTCGGCGGCGTCCAGGCCCTCGGTGTCGGCCGGGTATCCCCGGGACGCGGCCCAGCGCGCCAGGGCCTTGACGGTGTCGGTGTAGCCGCGGATCGTCTTGGGGCTCTTGCCCGCGGCGTCCAGCGCCAGCTCCCAGGAGTCGACGATGGTCAGCAGGGGCGTGCCCGTGGGCGCGGCCGCGCGCGGGCGGCGTCGTGCGGCCGCGGGCTTGCTGCGCGGGGCGACCTCGGCGGCCGCGCCGCCGGCGGCGTGGGTGGACGCGGTGGCCGCCGGTGGGACGCCGACGGAACGGGCGGCGGTGGTGCCGCGGCGTCGTCGTGCGCGGATCGCGTCGAAGGAGATGACGTTGTCGGTGGCCGCCGCGGGGGTGGAGTCTGCGGTGGCCGCGGTCGCGTGGCTGGGATCTTGCACGAGGGGTTTCCTTACCGAGTCGTGAGACGGCTGCGAGTGCCCTACACTGGGGGGCGTCGTCAGGGCAGGGATTATCCGCTCTTACACCTATGTGCAGAGCTGGTAGACTCCCGTCCGGCAACAAACCCCCTGGTCAAGGCCAGGAACCGAGCAGCCGTAGCTCAATGGATAGAGCATCTGACTACGGATCAGAAGGTTGGGGGTTCGAATCCCTCCGGCTGCGCCACAGGTCAGAGGCCCCTTGCGATCACCGCAAGGGGCCTCTTTGCTAACGGACCTGCTAACAGCGGCGTCCCTGGGCCGCCTCATCCAGCCGTCGGCGAAGATCTCCGCCGCCTCCGCCAGCTGCTCGTTGATCACGTGCGCGTAGACCCGCAGCGTGATCGCCGGGTCAGCGTGCCCGAGCCGAGCCGCCACCACACTGGACCGGGACGCCCGCCAGGAGCAGTGTGGTCGCGTGGATGTGCCGCAGATCGTGTAGACGCGCGTGCGGGAGAGGCTCAGCAGTAGGCCGCTCCTCCGATGCCTTGTTGTGCCGCTTGATCAGGGCTGTCATGAGGGACGACACCGTGTCCGGATGGATCGGTTCGCCCCATCCGGTGGCGAAGACGTGAGTATCCGCGATCTTGGGAGCACCCTTCCAGTCGTCGCCGGCCCGGAGCTTGTCAGCCTCCTGTCGAGCCCGGTGAGCCTTGAGGACTTTCACCGTGCCGGGATCGATGCTGACGACACGCGCCCGGCCGCTCTTGGTGGTCCCCTTCAATGCGCTCACCGGAGACGAACGAGACCGAGCCCGTGACGTGGATCGCCGCGCCGTCGAGGTCTACGTCACCCCACCGCAGATTGGGCAGTTCGCCACGCCGGGCGCCGGTGTACGCGGCTAGGTGGAAGAAGGCGAAGAGGCGATGTTCGCTGGCAGTTGCGAGGAAGGACCGGAGTTGCACTGCCGTCCAGATCTTGCCAGGTTCAGCGCGCTCCATCCGGGGCCGCTTGGCTCGCTCGACAGGATTGGAAGCGAGGAGTTGATCGACCACCACCGCATAACCGAACGCCTTACGCAGCACACGCCGTCCGCGGAGACAGGCCCCGCCCGCTTCGCCCGCCGCTGGAGATGAGGTCCCGGTAGAGCTTGGTGATACGGGCTGGGCGAACGGACTGCAGCCGCATACCGCCGATGTGCGGCTTGACATACCGCTCGATCAGGTGCCAGTAGTCCGACAGAGTCTTTGGGCTTGATCTCAAAGGCGTGGGAGTCGAGCCACTCGTCGAGGTAGGCGCCCACGGTGATGGTGTTCTGGTCGATGTACTCACCGCGTCGCGCCTTCACGCGTGCCTCGTCGCGCGCTGCTTTGGCGTCGTCCTCGGTGGCGAAGCCGCCGACCCACCGGAGTTTGCTTTGGCCGGTTTCCGGGTCGCGGACGCGGATGACGTAGGACCACGTGTTACCGCGCTTCATGACGCCGTCCCGCAGCTTGGGACGGTCTTCGCGCTTCTCTTGGCGTTCGTGGCCCTCTTGGACTTGTTAGAGCCGTTCGGCTCTTCGGGGGTGGCGAGTGCTGTCCTGGCCGTCAGGCAGCCTCTTGTTGCATCAGGGCGTTGACGTAGGCGTTCAGGGCGTCCACGAGGATTCGGCGGGATTGCGGACCGACTGGATGGCGCCGGAGGCGATGAGTTCGTAGAGCTTGCTGCGGGAGATGGCGAGCGCCTTTGCGGCTTCCGGGACGGTCAGCAGGAGTCGGGGCATGCAGCACTCCCTTCGTAGGGGGCGATGGGCGGTAGCGGCGTGCCGGTCAGGGCAGCGGTCAGCAGTGCTTCGCCGGGTGTGAGGCCTTGGCCGAGGTAGCGCCAGTGGGAGACGACGAGGACCTGGTCCTCGTCGGTGAGTGGCAGGCGTCCGGTGGTGATGTCGTGTTGGTGCCGGTTGTGGTCGATGCGTGCTTGTCGCAGTGCGCCGAGGGTGGTGGAGTAGCGGCGGGATTTGGTGGAGAAGTGGCCGCGGAAGCCGAGCATGTGCGCCCACTCGGCAAGCCGAAGCTCTGCCATCTCTTCCATGCGCCCCAGCCGCAGGCATTCCGTGATCAGGCGCCGTGCGTGGGCCGAGACAGGTAGCGCGTCCAGGTCATCGGTCGCGCGTATGCGCCGGTCGAGGGTGCCGGTGCATTCGGCGGCTTTGGTGGCGTACTTGGCGATGTAGCCCGCCACGGCCGTATCCGTCAGGTCCCCGATGGTCGTGATGGGGCGGACGTCGAGTTGCGTGCCCCAGGTCAGAGACTGAGAAGGCACGCCGGGCGTGGCAGGGGTGGTCACGGTGACGGCGGGCGCGGCCTGGTGGACGGCGTCGGCGAGCAGGTCGTAGGAGGCCCAGCCGGGCGGAGGCGTCGCCAGCCCCTGGGCACCGTCGAGGCGGATGATGGCGTGGAAGTGCACGACGCCGCGTCGCTGGTATTCGGCGACCTTGGCGAACGAGATGGTGAGCGTGTCGCGGAGTTCCCGCAGGGTGAGACCTGCGGCTTTGGCGATCCTGCGGCGCAGGGCCATGGTGAATCGGCGCCATAGTTCCGGTGCCAGCGCGTTGAACAGCACCGAGCCCGTGTAGTCGTAGCAGTCAGGGCAGAGCGGGTCGCCGAGGCGCGGGTCGTCGGCCGCATGCCGGGTCGTGCACGACAACGACCGTCCGTGCGGACACTTCCCCGCGTCGCGTCGAGGGTGGCACGGCACAACGGCCCCGCCGGCTGTCTCCCGCCGCGCGTGCACGGGTCCGAACGAGGGTGCGGTGAGGGTGACGAACGCGGCCGGGTGCTGCGCCACTGTGTCGGGGACGCCTTTGCCTCCGGCCAGTCCCGCCCGGACGAGTTGGTAGGTGTCGGCCCGGTAGATCTCGGCGCAGGCCGGACAGCGCGAGGCCCGCCGGGTCTTGCAGGCCACCCGCAGCACCCCGCCCGGCTCACGGGCGGTGCTGTAGCGATGCAGCAGGTCACCGGTGAGGCCGTCGCGGTACTCGACCGAGCCCCGAAGGTGGATCGGCTGAGCACACCCGCCGGTCGCTCGGGCGCGAGCGGCCGACCGGCGGAAGTCGGGCCGGGCCAGCTTGGCCGCCATGTCGCGGACGGCCAGCGGAGTCAGCCACGCGGAAGCGAGCGTGTCGGGCACGATGGAGTGCGTCTCCTGTCCGTTGCAAGGCGGGTGGGGGGATGGCCCCCGACGTGGCGTGCGTGTGCTTGGCGGCTGTGCGGCCACGCCGGTAGCGTCGGCGGCCTCGCGCGGGTGACGCAGGACGAACAGGACCAGCACCAGCCAGCAGGCGACGAAGGCGCAGCGGCGAAGGAACACGGCGGGTTCTCCTGTCAGCAGTGGCCGGACAGGCCGGTCCCGCCGCAGTGCCACCGCCGCTCAGACGGGACCAGGGGCGCACGCTCGTCACCGTCGCGAGTCGAGTCGGAGGGCATCAGGCGCCCGCCGCTCGACAGGGTCGGGAGGCCGCGCCCGGCTCTTCAAGCCGGGCATGCGGCCTGTTCCGTCCGGGCCCGGCTCGAGGAGCTGACCGCAGCCGTCCAGCCGCCCAGCGAAGCACCGGCATGAGAGCGGGCGAATCCCGCGCACCCCATGACGTCACCACTGTCTGTCCCTCTGGGCCATGAGTCATGTACGACTGCGGAGCAAGCACCGACCGGTCACGCGACCTGCTGCCATGCGAACCACTGATCGCCAGGCCATATCTCTCGAATGTCGAGACTAGTTACCTCTTTGTTGTCAAGTCGGGGTCACAGTCTCGATCATGTATGTGACCAGTACTGATCGCCAATGTGCGGTGGCTGGCTGGCGTCTGTGGTAAAGGATTGACGTGGTTCTTGTTGTGCTCGGGTCAAGTCCGTGAGTAGAGTTCTGATGCAGGCCTGAGGGGTGTTGAGCGTAGACACAGGATGGCCTTTCGAACAGGAACTCACCCGGATGGGCCATCAGAAGATGAAGATCAAGCCCTGGAAGTTTGGAGTGGTTTCGCTGTAGCGGGGGTGGCCATAGCGGTCAACTTCACTACTGAGTGGAAGTGCAAGCTACTGACATGGGCTGTGGTGCTCATTCTGGTTTCCTGACGGTGTGAGGCAATCCCACGGCTGACCAGGGTGAATAACATAGCGAGCCAGGCCATCGAGGGTAGCAGGTTCTCCTGGTGCTGCGCTGCGAGGAACGGGGTGGGAATGCCCGCAGGGCGCTGTCGACACAAGTGAGAAGATGGCCACCGAGTTCCTCAAGGGCGTTCCTCCTCCCCTAGATCCGCCTCATGGCCCCCGTATCCTTAGCTCTAGGCTCTCGCCGTCCTCGAAAATGGAGGTCTGACCCCATGGCCAAAGCTCGTTTCCAGTACGAACTCCCAGATCATCAAGTTAAGTATGGCGTCGAGGTCGAGATCGACTCGCTCAAGATCGATGAGGAGGCGCAGCGTGGCCTCAACCCAAAGCGAGCGAAGGCCATCGCTGATGGTCTAATCATCGATGCTCTCGGGGTGATAGTGGTCTCCGAGCGCGCAGACGGCCAGCGATACGTCGTTGACGGCATGCACCGGACCGAGGCGTGCAAGCTAAGAGGTCTTCGGACGATCAAGGCGGAAATCCACTACGGACTTACCCAGCAGCAGGAAGCGACTCTATTCCTCATCAAGAACCGAGAATCTGCCAAGGTCAGCACGCTGGACCAGTACAGAGTTGGCCTGACCGCCGGGGATGCTCTCTGCGTGAGTGTCGACCGAGTACTCAAGAGCCATAGCCTCGGTCTGGGGTCGAGCTCGACGAACAGCGTGGGTGCTGTGTCGGCGGTGCTGCGCATCACAAGGCAGTATGGAGCAGCCATCCTGGACCGCACCCTTACGGTGGTCGAAGCAGCCTGGGGGAGAGACAAAGAGTCGTGGGATGGCGTGATCCTGGGCGGTGTGGCTATGTTTCTCAGCCGCCACGGCGACGGCATTGACGATGCCGAACTCGCGAAGAAGATGCTCAAGCGAGGCTTGGCAGCGCGCTGGCGCTCCGAAGCTCTGACGCGAGCCTCGAATGGGGGCTACAACAACAGTGGTACCGGATCACGAGAGAGTCAGTGCTACCAGATGGTCGTCGAAAGCTGGAACAAGGGGCGAACCGCTGCTAACCGTGTCGGCTGAGCAATGTGAGTGCCGGCGGGATTATGTCAACGACGTGCGCGGTTTCCAGAGGATGAGAGTGTCGGCTGGACGAGGGTGAAGCGGTGGCCTCGCGGCCCCCAGCCCCCTGCGGACCGGAGGGCACGCCCGTGCGAGGCTGTCTGTCACACCGTTTCGCCGTTCGCGCGAACGAGTAGGCCAAGCCCATGCCGTCGTGTCCGCATAGTCTGCGGCTTGTGTCCCATGCTGATGAGTCGATCCGGCTCTCCCACGATGAAGCGTTGGTGCTGTAAGACTTCGCACATCGCTTGGTTCTCGACATCAGCGCCAAGGAAGAGGAGGCGATTTTTGTGGACCGTGGGGAGTGGAGTGCACTATCCAGCGTGCTCGCACAACTGGAGACGCGTATGCCGGAGATCTTCACGTGGGACTACCAGGAGCAGCTTCAAGCAGCGCGAGTACGCCCGAAGCCCATGGACGAGGACTGAGGCTCGGCAGGGCAGGTTCGCTAGCGCTACTGCTAACAACGAACCTGGACGGCCGTGGACGTGGGCGGCTCACAGGTATTGCGTAGGTTGGCAGATCTGGACAGACGACCTGAGCGCGACGAACGTTGCATCCGGCGACAGTAACCGCAAGAACTTCAACTTCGCTCTGGGGGCCGTCACCGAACGTAACCTCGCCATTGCTGATGTTGTGAAGGAGGTCGCCACGGAGATGGGCCGCACACCCGCCCAGGTCGGGCTGGCTTGGGGCCTGCAGAACTCAGGCGTGACGGCACCAATCATCGGCGCACGCACCCCCGCACAGATAGAGGAGGATTTGGGCGCCTTTGAGGTCGACTTCACCGCCTCCCAACTGGCCCGCCTCGACGACGCCAGCGCGATCGAACCTGGCGTTCCGCACGACATGCTCGCCAGTGACCACGTCCGTAATGTGACCAAGGCGGCCTGAAGATCGAAAGCCGTCGCTGATATCCGATCGAGCCTCGAGGGCAGCACTATCGCCGCCCTCGGGGCGGTCATCGGCACACCGCTTCCGATCGCTCGACTGAATATCGCATGATCGCAACGTCACCGGTTGAAGGTGGCTGCGTGCTCGCGCCCGCCTCCTCGGCCGTCAGGGCACCGGTGAGAAGGAAGCGGGTTTGTCCAGGTCTCTTGACGCAGTAGTTCGAGCAGGGCCGTCTCCGCCGGGCCCTTGCCGGGCCGGACTGCGGCGACGACGGGCTGGGAAGACGACTGGGAACACCGGGCGCGCGAGGTGCTCGTGACCGTAGGGCACCGCGGAGGCCGGGACGAGCGTGACCCCCAGCCCGTGGGCGGCCCAGTGCACGGCCGTCGCCGTCTGGGATACGCGGGCGACTGCGGTCGAGGTCAGCTGGTTGTCCCGGAGCACGTCCTGCAGCATGCGGTCGAGCGCGCTGTTGTGGTCGAATCTCACCCACGGCTCCCGCTCTAGGTCGCGCAGCTCGACCCGGTCGGAGGCGAGCTGCCGGTGCCCGGCGCCAAGCACCACGACGAACTTTTTGTCGCTGAGGTGGTGGCCTTCGTAAAGCACTTCCCCGCATGGCCCGGCCACCATCGCGAGGTCCGGCACGCCCCGGTGCGCCAGCCGCTCCAACTCGGCGAGGTTCGGCTCCTCGAAGACGGTGACCTCTAGCTGCGGGAAGCGGTGGCGTAGCGCGCCCAGCGCGCCCGGTAGTTGCCGCGTGCACAGGCCCATCTGCGCCGCGACCACCAGCTCATAGGCGCCGGCTCGCGCCGTCGCCTTCGCCCGCCGCGCCGCGCTCACCGCGGCCTCCGCCTCCCGCAGGAACGCGCGGCCGACCACGGTGGGCACCAGTCCGGTCGGTGTGCGGGCGAACAGTTGCACGCCGAGTTCCCGCTCCAGGTTGCGGATCTGCTGGGACATCGACGGTTGGGCGACATGCAGCAGCTCCGCCGCCGTCACCGAACCCTCCTGGGCAACAGCCAGGGCGTATTCGAACTGGCGAAGGCTCATCGGCTCCCGTCCCCTCCCTGCGGTGGACCGCCGTCCGAAGTGTCGGTGTAATCAGCTCAACGCCACCGTTGGCTACGGATCGGGGGGCGAATTCCTCCGGCTGCGCTACGGGCCATAAAGCCCCCTAGCGATCAACGCCAGGGGGTTCTGTGGTGCCAGTGGGAGGCACTGTGGGAGCCGTAGGACGTCAGGAGCCGAGCAGAGCCCCGCCGATCGCCTCGGCACCGCCGCCCGCTTGTCGCCCACGAGTTGCCCATAGGGCATCGCAGGGCCGGTGCGTCCTGGTGACCGGCCTGGGCGCGGTGACCTTGGCGGCGTGCGGTGAGGGCGCGCGTCCCCGTCCGTGGGACGTTGGTGGGGGGGCTGTTTTGGTGGGTCAGTCTTCGTCGGCGGGGAGTGTGAAGAGGCGGATGTGGACCGGACGGGCGTCGGGGGGTGCGTCTTCGCCGCGGCGGCAGTACTGGTGCAGGAGGCGGATGTAGTCCTCGAAGAAGGCGGCCAGGTCTTCCTCGGTCATGTGGCCGTAGCCGCGCGAGAGGCGTGCCCATTCTGGGTTGCGTTCGTAGGCCGCGGGCAGTTTGCCGAACATCTCCATGTCCTCGGCGTGGCCTTGGCGCAGTAGTTCGGCGAGGACGGGACGGTCCTCGGGGGCGAGCATGTCGGGGGTCGGCATGCGCAGGTCGCGTGGGGACTCGGCGCGGCGCCACCAACGCTCCCGGCCGGTGGAGCGTTCGGCGATCTCCTCGATGAAGCCGTACTTCTCCAGTTGCCGTAGGTGGTAGCTCGCGGTGCCGGTGTTGACGCCGAGCGCCTCGCCGATGGTCGTCGACGTCGCGGGGCCGTGCTGACGGAGCCGGTGCAGGATCCTGCGGCGCAGGGGATGGCTCAGCGCCTTGAGCTTCCCCGGGTCGTCCAGGATGACGGGCTCCGCATCGTCCTTCATGAGGAGAACTCTACTGCCGCAGGACTACGTTTGCAGAGAAGCCTTTGCAAAGGAACCTCTGTAGTCTACGGTCCTCGGCATGAAGACAGCGATCACCGTTGTGCTGGCGCTCCTGTTCGGAGTGCTGGGCGCGGCGCCCGTCAGGGCGTCGACAGTTGCGCCGACCAGGGCGTCCGCAACTGGAGCGGTTCCGGTGCCGCCCGGTTTGAGCTCCACCGACGTGAGTTTCAAGGGGTTCGGCGGGCTCACTCTTCACGGCACCATGCTGGCGCCGCAGAAGGCGTCACGTCCCCGTCCCGGTGTCGTGCTCGTCACCGGATCCGGCTCGGGCGTGCCCCGCGAGCACCTGCTCACAGAGGCCGTTGAGTTCGCGCGGCAGGGCCTCGCGGTTCTGATCTACGACAAGAGATCGGTGGGCTACACGCGATTCCGCCGGTCGTATTCGGAGCTCGCCGACGACGCGCTCGCCGCGGTACGCGCGCTCCGTGCCCAGCCTGGTGTCGACCCGGCGAAGGTCGGTCTCTGGGGGCTCAGCGAGGGCGGCTGGGTGGCGCCCCTCGCCGCGTCACGGTCCGACGACGTGGCGTTCGTGATCGTCGTGGGCGGTAACGCCATGACGCCGATACGGCAGCAACTCTGGAACGAGACGTCCGCGCTGCGCCGGGTGGGCGTGTCCGGCTCGCTGATCGACCAGGGCAAGCGCAACTTCGCCCGGCTCGGAGCCGACGCGGGACTGTTCGCCGAGGCGCACTTCGACGCCCAGGCCGTCCTGCGACGGGTTCGGCAGCCGTTGCTCGGCGTGTGGGGCAGCCGCGACCTGCAGACACCGCCCGGGGACAATCCTCCGCTGTTCGCGCGGGCGCTTGAGCGAGGCGGCAACACCCACTACACCTTCCGGTTCTTCGCCGGCGCCGATCACGCCGCGCATGTGAGCCCTGACGGCGGCGTCACCCGGGGAGCGGCGCTGGCACCGGGCTACGCGGAGCTTGTCGGCTCGTGGGTCCGTGACGTGACGAGCGGCCGCCTGCCGAACGCCGACGCTCCGACGCCGCCCGAGCAGGACCACCCGAGCACGCCAGCGCCGCCGTCGGCGTGGTGGGAGTCCGCCTGGATGCAACTGGCGGCGTTCGTGCTGTTCGTCGTCGCGTTCACCGCGTACCCCCTGGTGGCGGTGGTGCGACGGGTCCGCCGACGGAAAGTGACACTGGTCGGCCGATGGGCCCGCCTGCTCGCCGGAACGGGTTTCCTCGCCGTGATCGGCCTGTTCTTCTACCTCTTCTATCTGATGGCCGCGGGCAGGTCACCGGACCCCGGTTCTGTCATCGCGGGGAGGCCCTTGCCATGGCTCGCACTACAGGGCCTCGCCGTGGCCGCCACCGTTTCCTGCGTCGCGACGACGGTGACGTGGCGACGGGCCGCCGCGACGCTCTCACGCGGCGAACATGCACGGCTCGCGTTGCTGGTCATCGCGGGAGCGGTGTTCGTCCCATGGGCCTTGTACTGGGGGCTGCTCCTCCCCTGAGAGCTGACGGGCTTCAGCAAACCGCGACCAGCAGCAGGTGGTTTCCTTCACGAGCCCACTGAGGGAAACCTCCTGAGGGGCTTGGGCGCCAACGCCGACCACAGGGGCCCGGCACTTGCAAGCCGCCCCTTGCGGTACAACGCGGCGAATGGAACCGCGTCGTCCGTTCACAAGGACGTGGGGTGGAGGGCGCGCTGCAGGGTTTCGGCCGCTATGCGGATGGCGGTGGTGCGGGTGGAGTGGGCCAGGCGGCGGGGGTCGAGCGTGGACGTGCTGGCCAGGTGACGGTCGTAGTCCAGGCGGACGGCGCCCGCGCCGACGTCGGCGAGGATGGCGGCGGCGCCGTCCAGGTCGAGGGTCTTGCGGGTGTGTGGGCTCTTGACGGTGAACACCACGACCGTGCGGGCGATGAGGTGGCCGAGGCCGGACGCGGCGACCAGGTCGAGGGCTCGGCCCGCCGTGCGGGCGCCGTCCGGGGTGGCGGGGGTGGCCAGGACGACGGCGTGCGCCCCGGCCAGCACGGCCTGCTGCAGTTCGCCGCGCATGCCGGAACCGCAGTCGATGATCGTCACGCCGAAGAAGCGGGTCAGCGGGACGGCGTTGTGCTCGTATATCTCCGCGGTCAGGGGACTGTCACCCATGTGCCCACGGTTGGCCGGCAGCACCCAGAGCCGGTCGCCCGCGGACGTCAGGTACGGTTCGACGTCCTCGAACGACCCGGCGCCGGCCAGGGCGGCCTGCACGTCCGCGAGGGCGTGCCGGTGGCGGACGCCCAGGCGCAGCGGGAGCGAGCCCCAGTCCGGGTCGACGTCCACGGCGAGCACGCGGTCGTGACGGTGGTTGGCGAACACCAGGGCCAGCAGGGCCGACAGCGTGCTCTTGCCGGACCCGCCGCGCATCCCGACCACGGCGATCCGGCGGCCCGTGGTGATCGGGCGTTGGACGTCCGCCGCGGACTCGGCGAGGTTCGCCAGGTCGTGCGCGGGCCGGAACGCCCGGGCCGCCTCGCGCCCCAGCCGGCGGAGCAGAGGTTCGCCGTGCGGCAGGTCGTGTGCGCGGTCAGGCACCCTGCTCCTCGTCAGAAGGTGTCGAGCAGACGTTCGTAGACGCCGAAGGTCCCGATGGCCACCGGGATGAGGGCGACGGCGGCGACGGCTTCGGCACGGGCCGTCATCCGGCGCAGGCGTGCCCGGACGTGCTCGGGCTGTTCGGTGCTCAGGACGACCAGCGGGATGGCCAGCGCGGCGGCCAGCATGCCGAGCGCGGGAGCGGCCGCCCACGGCGTATCGTCCGCCCACCGGTAGGCCAGGTTGACCCAGACGGCCAGGGCGGCGGCCAGCAGCGCGGCCTTCTGCGGTACGAGCGGGAACATCCTGGCGCGGCTGGCGACCACGATGGCGAGCAGCACGGCGAGGGCGGCCGTCCAGCCGTCGAGCCGCGTCGCGGGCGCCCAACCGGCCAACACCGCGGCCACCGCCACGGCGACGGTCGCGATGACCAGGCTGCGGTGGGTGTGGACCAGGGCCGTCAGCACGTCGCCGCGCGGCACCGCCGAACCCGCGCTGCGCCGGTCGTCCAGCGAGGTCAGCCCGGACAGCGTCAGCGCGATCCGCAGCATGACGTTGAGCAGCACCACGCAGGTGACGGCGAGCACGGCGCCGGTGCGGGCGGCGTCCAGGTCAAGGCCGGCGCAGGCGCCCCACACGGCGGCGAGCAGCACGACCAGGCCGCCGCCGACCAGTCCGCCGCGTCCCAGGGGAGTGGTGGCGCCGAGCGCGGCCAGCAGCAGTCCGAGGAGCAGGGCCAGGGCGCTCCAACGGATCCAGGGCTCCCAGCCGTACAGGCCGGCGGCGGACCAGACCGCGACGCCCGCCAGCGCGCCGCCGCCGAGCGTCACCGCCGTGCCGAGCGGGGTACGTCCCAGCGCGCCGACCGCCAGGCCCGTGAGGACCAAGATGACGGCCATCGTCGCGGCGGCCACGAACCCCGCGTCGCCGCCGGGATTGGCGCTGAGGACGAGCCCCGCGGCGGCGGCCAGGACCGCGGTGGTGGCGGACGCGGTCCACTGGGCCGCGCGCGGGCTCCACCGCCACAGGTGGTCGGAGACGGCGTCGTCGACCGCCTCGGGCACGTCGTGGACGACCGGGGCGGGCAGCGGCTCGTCCGCCCGCACCAGCCGGAGCACGCTGCCGTCGAGAACGCCGCGTTCGGCGAGCGTCGCCTGCCCGTCGAGCACCTCACCGGTGGACGTGATCAGGTGCCGCAGACGCGCGGGACGCTGGACATGGTCGTCGAGCAGCCGCAGCACGTCCGGCATGAGCGCCCCGATCGGCTCGGTCGCCGGAAGGACCGCATCGACCCTGCGTTGCTCGGCGACCAGGGTGACCCGGCTCCACACGGTGTTGTGCCCTTTCCTCGGTCGGTTGCGGATTCGTCCGGTCTCTCGGCTTCGGCTACGGCCGTGTGCTCATTTTGGTATTTGCGACACGGCGACGCGTTCGAGGTAGCCATTGCGCAGCAGCCACCGGACGGTGGGGAGTGCGGGCGGCCGCGGGAACAGCCCGGCGTTGACGGTGAACCTGACGCCCCCGCCCTGGCTGGTCGCGGTCGGCCCTGAGACGGTCGCGGTGAGCTGGAACGGTTTGACCACGCGGTAGCGGTGGTAGCCGCTGGGCGTCTGCGGGTCCACGGTGGCCCGTGCGGACGGGGGCAGCCCGCGTTGACCGAACGGGGTCCCGTACGGGAACAGCACCGATCCGCTCTCCTGCCCGAACGCGTCGACGATCTGCCCCTGCGTCAGCAGGATGGTGGCCGAGGCGCCGCCCGCCGTGGTGATCTTTGCCTGGGCGTCCGCCGCAAGCCTGGCGGCCTGCCCCGCCGCCTGGGACTCCTCCGCGGGAGTCAACCGCCGGGGCGGCGTCTCGCGCAGGACGAGCTCCCCGTACAGCCATCGGCACGCCTCGTCCTCGGTGGCGAACTGCGCGCCTATGCGGCCCTGGTCGTACTCCACGACGCCCCCGGAGAAACCGTTCGTACCGTTCGCGCTGGGGGCCACCACGTAGTAGCTGGACGTCTTGGCCGGAGGCGGTTTCGGCTGCCCGGGCAGGACGTACAGACCGGGGGGCACGTTCGCCTGCGTCAACGCCTGCCGGAGCATGGGGAACGTGACCTTCGCCCCCACCCAGCTCGCCGGCACCGGCGCCACGCCGCCGTCCGGGGGAGGAGCCTGCGCCTGCTGGGCCTGCTCCTCCTGCTTCTTCTGGGTGGCGAGCTTGGACTGCAGGAACGACCACCCGACCATCCCGGCGCACACGACGGCCGCGACGCACAACCCGACGACGACCTTCATCAGGCTCTCGTCGAACGTCCGCCGCGCCCGCTGCGGCCCGAACAGCACCGCGTCCCGCAGGCGCCGGCGGCGCACGGCGACCGACTCCAGCAGTTGCGTGTCGTAATCGCGAGCCACCGACACCTCCTCCCACTCCTACCGAACGACCGCCGCCCGAACGACGGCCGCCGTCTGACTACCAGGGACACGCCCCCACAAGACGCCCCACAGACGCCCTCCAACGACGCCCCCGGCAACCCGACACCTGATTCCTACCAACACCCACCGTCAATCGACCGGTGACCGACGAACCGGCGCCAAGACCGACTCCCTGAGGCCACCGACCGAGCCAAACACCCACAGCGATAGGCCCGCCACATCTCGACCACCGGCCGACGCGCCCGCTCCGAACGTCCACCGAACCACCGGCCCGCCGCTTCGCTGCCGGCCCGCCCCGCCCGAACGACCCGCTCGACTCGACTGGCCGAGGTAGCGCCAAACACCCCACACCCGAGCCAGACACCGACCACTGAACGACACGGAAGACCTGGCCGCCTCGAGCCCCGCCCGACCGCCCCATCGGCGCGACGCGCTGCCCACCCGGCCCGCCCAAACGGCCCAACGCGGAAGACCAGCCGCCACCCGACCACGCCTGCGATTCCCCGCGCCAACACCAACCGACCCCGACGCCCCGAAACCGTCGACGTCGAGACGGCCCCGCCGCCGCCAGCGCAACTGCCCGACCACGCCGGATCACTCCCCCATGCCAAGACCGGCAACGCAGCGACGCGAAACCGTTGACGATGACGGCCCCGCCGCACCCGGTGCAACGTCCTGCCCATGCCGGACGACTCGTCCGCGAAAAGGTCGGCGACGCAGCGACGCAAATGTTGACCACGACGGCTCGGCCACGCCCAGTGCGACGTCCTGCCCATGCCGGACGGCTCGTCCGCGCGAAGACCGGGGGTACGGCGATGCGGACCGTTCGACGTCGGCGAGCCGGCTGCGCCCGGCGTGACTGGTGTCCCCGAGGTCAGATGGCGGCTACGGCTGCGCTGGCCTTGCTGAGCGCGGTCTGGGCGGTCTGGTCGTTGGAGGCCAGGGTCGCCTTCACCAGGCGGATGATCTCGCGGGTCTCGTTGGCCGCCTGCTGCCACTTGGCCTCCTTGGCGGCGTACTCGGCCGACACCCCGGTGGCCTCGAAGTCCGACAGCGCGGTCTTGACGTCGCCGTCGTGCTGTCCGATCAGCGCCTCCAGGCGGGCGATGACCGCGTGGATGTTGCCCTGCGCCTCCTGCGAGGCCCCCGTGTCGTACGCTCGGCGTGCACCCATGACGTGCTCCCCTCCGTCAGGATCCGGTGCGGAACTTGGCGGCGTCGAAGTTGGCGGCAGCCATGTTCCGCTGGGCGTCGGAGGCCATCGTCTCGTCCCCGGTGACGAAGGCCTTCTCCATGCCGATCTGTCCCTGGTTCACCGAGCCCAGCCCGGTGGTCAGGTCGGCGATGATCTGGTCGGACCGGGCCTTGAACGAGTCGAAGGCCGCCTTTCCCGCGCCGTCGAACCGCCCCGCGAGCGGTTCGGCCGCGGCGATCAGCTGCTTGACCAGCGTCGCGAGCTCCTGGGTGGAGCCGCCGGTGTTCTTTGCCAGGGTGACCAGGGTCTCCTGGCCGTAATCCCATCGCCCCACGTGACACCCCTCTTGTCAGTCAGTCCGCCATTCCGTCACTACCAATGAGACTCGATCATCATGGTCATGGTTCCATAGTGGACGTCGGAGACAAAAGACCCATTGACTCCGCATGCCGATGCTTCCTGGAGGCTCGCGCGTCGCTCCCTGCAGGCGCCGTGCCAATTGTGGGATGACCCCACTTCGATCTCCCCTTCTGGGCATCGCATCATGATCATGATGGCTCTGCGGGACCGAAATGCGCCATTACGGCCTGGAACTTCGCCCAGTCCTCGGGGTCGCGCCCCTCGCCCACTCCGTACCAGGCGCCGCCCGTGTCGAAATGACGCACTCGCATACCGGTGACGTCCAACGTGCCGTTCGCAGGGGTCTGTCTCATCGCCTCGGCCGTCACCGCCACTCCCACAGGTGCGGGCAGACCGTTGAACCGAGGCTCCGTCGTCAGATCACGCCGACCGGGCACCGCCTGTGCCGTCATCGAGGCCAGGCCGAAGTGCGAACCGATCCGGTCGGCCAACTCGGCCAGGTCGGGCAGGGAATCGTCCGGTCGGAGGCCCACCGCGACGGTGGTGGTCTCCTCGACTCCCGACTCGGCCCGGTCGACCTCCAGCGTGCCGATCGCCCGGCGGTCGGCCCGGCTGTCGCCCACGCAGACGAGCCGGGTCGGCTCCGGCGAACGCTCACGGCACAACGCGGTCAGCGCGTCCTTGTGCCACGGAATGGCGGCGGGCTCGCAGGCACCCCATCCCTGCGGACCATTTCCGGTCAGCTCGCGATGCAGGATTTCGGTCACTTCCCCGAGTACCAACCCCTCCGTCGCGGGGTGCCGTACGGTGGCCGTCACCAGCAACTGGAGTCCTTCCGGCGGCGGGCCGGAGGGGAACCGCGAGTGGACGACCGCCTCGGTCCCCTCGATCTGCGGGACGAAGGCGGCACCGTCCCATCGCAGGACGGCGCCGTTCAACCCGTCGTAGTAGACGCCATCGCAGTCCTTGACCGCCCACCGGGCCGCCGGGCCCAGCATCAGCCTGAGCGGCAAGGTCAGCCGGCCTCCGGCGTGACCGGCGATCACCAGCTGGCGTTCTGTTTCGGCGCAGAAGCGCAACGCCTCCGCCATCCGCACCGACAGCGACACGACCGGCCGGTTAACGATCAGCAGCCCGGTCAGGTCGGTGCACAGGTCGACCGCTGGATGTTCCATCACCGGCTCCTCAACCCGGCCCTGTCGGCGTAGGCGGGATCGTCGAACCAGACCTCGCCGTCCAGCCGGAGCGACAGCTCGGCGGCGAACCGCAGGGCGGGCACCTCGGCGTTCTCCACCTCCTCGGAGGCGTGCACCTCGACCCACCAGATCGGCGGCTCCAGGTGCGCCACCTCCGGCCCCAGCAGCCGCTCCAGCTCCCCGGGCACCTGGACCAGGATCGGCGCCTCGACGAGCGCCACCACCTGGCCGCCCTCGCGGTCCGAGATCTTCAGAGCACCACCGTCCCCGACGTCGGACACCCAGACTTCCGCCCCGGCCGCCGCCAGCGCGGCCTCGACGGACTCCTCGTCCGGTGCCGTCTTCAGCAGCGCGACCATGTCCTTGCTCACCGCGTCTCGTCCCTCTCTGAGTCGCACCAGGTGGGGCCGGTGATCCGCCCGCGCGGGTGAACAGATGCCGGTTCGTCGTGAATCATCGAGGCGAGCCTAACGACGACCACTGACACTTTCGCGCTGATATCCAAGGCCCTGAACGATCTGCCGATAGTGCGACACACCCTGGAGGTGGGACGTGAAGTTCGAGTTGCCCCACGACGACGAGACCGGATCCGGCCAAGTGGACGAGCCGCGACCCGCCGAGGACGACATCGAGTCCACGGCGCCCGAAGAACTCGTGATCATGACGCCCGACGAACTCGCACAGATGCTCGCCGACGAGACCGAGCAGATGAACGAATGTTTGGACACGCTGACCGGAATCATCGCAAAGGAGTCGTCCCGCACGCGGAACCGTCCAGCGCCTCCACCGGCCAGCTTCCGTCCGGCAAGATTCCGGGCAAATCCCCCCACGGCATCATAAGCAAGCCCCATGCGCTGACGGCAACACACGAGACTATGAACTTCT
This sequence comes from Actinomadura miaoliensis, assembly GCF_039536785.1. NCBI lineage: Bacteria > Bacillati > Actinomycetota > Actinomycetes > Streptosporangiales > Thermomonosporaceae > Actinomadura > Actinomadura miaoliensis. Next base: position 86,806 of record NZ_BAAAZG010000002.1, on the reverse strand, counting down.
CTTCCTTGCATGTCGTCTTTACTCTTGATCAACGATGTTGTCGGCCGTGCGGGGGTTCGGGTGACTCTACGGGGATGGGACATCAATCTCGGCGGGGTGCGCAGCACGATCGCGAAGACGATCGCGGCGGTCGAGCCCCTGGAGAAGCAGGCCAAGGCCTACGCCGATGCGATGGAGGCGGCGGGTAAGGCGTCGGGCAGCGAGGTGGTCAACGCGGCGTTGCTGGGGTTCGGTCAGCACCACCTGTACACGTTGCCGTTGCTGGCGCGGCGTACGTCGAACTGCATCCGTGGTGTCACGTTGGCGACGAACGCCTATCTGGCCGGTGATCGGGAGATGGCCGAGCGGGCGCATCGTACGGCGCTGACCGCGCCGCGTCCGGAGGACCTACTGCGGAAGGGCCGCCGCAAGTGATCAGCGCGGCTGGTATCGCGGCGATGATCGCCAAGCTGAACACCGCCCAGGTGTACGGCGAGGCGGCCCGGTTGCGCAGCGCCGCGCAGTCCATCAGCGCCACCGGATCGAACGTGCATCTGGCCTGGTCGAATGGTCTCAATCCGCGGGTGTACACGGCGCCGGAGGCCGAGCAGTTGCGCCAGGCCGCCCTCCCCGTCCAGACGGGGACGGCCGATTTCGCCGGGCGGTTGCGTAAGGTCGCGTTCGCCTTGGAGCAGTACGCCGACGCCGTGAGCCCCATCAAATCCCGGCTCCAGGCGTTGCACGGTGAGGCGACCGCGTTGGAGGCCAAGGTCAAGGCCGAGGGGGACGACTGGACCAAGAACGAGGACCTGGTCAAGGACAACAACCGGATCGAAACCGCCGTCCGTGCCCAGGCCATGGCGCTGTCGGCCGCAGAGCAGCAGTGCGCCGGCGCCATCTACGCCACCTACGGCGGCAGCCCGCCCCCTCCACGCTGCAGCGCCACCCCACCCCCGGCCGCCCCTCCGTGGGGCACCCCGGAAAAGGCCGATCTGCCGTGGTACAAGGACGCCTGGAGGGGCGCGGGCAGGGTCCTGGGTGGGATCTGGGATGTCACCTGGGGTGGGGTTTCCACCCTGGTCGGCGTGCAGGGCTGGGACAAGGCCCGTGAAGCCTGGAAGGAGATGGGCAAGTGGGCCTTGTCGGCGGCGATCGTCAGTGGCCCGGGCACCCAGAGCCTGCTGCTGAACCCCAAGATCCGCAACATGGTCTGGGACTCCCACAAGAACCAGGTCAAGGGGCTGCTCGCCTGGGACGAATGGCGCCGTGACCCTGCCCGGGCCGCCGGGCAGGTCGCCGGCAACGCCCTCATGCTCGCCACTCTCAAGAAGACTGGTGCCCCGGCCAGCAGCGCCCTCGGCCGCGGCCTCCAGCGGGCCGCCGTCGTCGGCCGCGCCATTGACCCGGGAACCGCCCTCGCCAAGACGGGCGGCGGCGCGTGGAACCTAGTTGGCAAGCTCAAGAACGGCCCCACCCCACGCCTGGACGCGGACCTCCCCAGGCTCGCTGCCACACCCGACCCCACGCCCGCGCGCTCCGGCCTGGGCGACTTCCGCACCCCCAACGGAACCATCGGCGAGGTCAAACACCCCCGCCCCGTCAGCTACCCCGCAGCCGAACCGCCACTGCGCCCCAGCACCTCCCACCCCACCCCCCGCGAACCTGCCCTGGCCGGAGCCCCACCACGCACCACGCCCCACGAAATCAACAGCCCCCACACCTCATCCCACAACGGCCCACCACCCGCCAGGCCGGGGGAAAACGCTGGCGGCAGCCGCTCCTCAGGGCACGACCAAAGCAGCCAACACACGCCACCGGACAAACCCACCCCCCGCAACTCATCCTCCGAATCTCCCAGCACAGTTCCGCGCACCCCTGGCGATCCCAACAGCGCCCCTCCCTCTCGCCCGCCGAACAGCGGCCCGGGATCAAGGTCGGAGGCGCCGAGTTCGGAAACCGGCGTTGGTAAGGAGAAGGACGTCGCGGGAAGCCAGAAAGGCTCTCAACCCGGAGAAAGTGAAAGCGGTGCCGCCTCGCGTGATCACGAGGGAGAGAACAGCACTCCGGCGTCCGGTGACGGTGAAGGCACTGCCTCCGACACCGGAACCAACCCGGCGGGGGAGGGGCCACCACCGCCCCGCGATCCCTCTTTCTCACCGGAGCGGTACCAGCGGTTGGGGCTGTCCGAGGCCGAGGCGGCCCGGGCACATCACAACGCCAACCGCTACGGAGTGGGCAAGCAACTTGAGGACCTGCTCGCGAAGGCGGAGAGCGGTAAACTCCCCAAAAATGAGGTCGGCCAGGCCTTGCGTGATCTCGAAGCAGCCATGAACAGCGGCAAGTTGCACATTAATAGCTACACTCAGCAACTGAGGCAGCTCGCCAGGGCGACAGATGTCAAGACATTCAGGGAGAACTACGCCGAGGTGCTGGCCGCCAAGCAGGTGATCGAAAGCGCGGACCTCGCACCGGGGACCAAGGTTCTGACTCATGCGCGAGCAGGGCATCTTTCCGACGATCTCGGCGACGGTACGCGGATCGACATCAATCCGGTTTCCCAGGCGGATCTGCTCTACAAGACCTCCGACGGGAAAATCCATGTCGACGAGGTCAAGCACACGCCTAACGCGCTCGAGAGCAAGCTGAACGATGATCCGCGCCAACTGCGGAAGCTCCGACGGTGGAAGAACGCCGATCCGGATGGCCGAGAGGTCGGGTACCGCATCCCGAGCGACGAGCGCTGGACGGGCCTTTTCCATGGCAACCCTGATACGATGCAACGGGTGGCAAAGTCGGACGTTCCGCTGACGATCGGCGAGCACACCTTTTCGCCGACGGAGTTGGCAGAATTTCATCAAAAAGTGTCGCGTAAGTACGTCACATGGCGGCGCGAGAATCCCGACCGACCCATCGGCGAGTTCTTTAAGCAACCACAGATGCGGACCATCGAAGAGGCGCTGAGGTATGTCGAAGACTGAGCAGGGCGGCGCCGATGAGCTGGTAGCTGCTGAACTGGCAGAGGTCGCCGCGCCCTGGAACATCGTCGATCTCGATGATGGGCATGTCCGGGAACTTTCCGCCCGCCAGGAGGATGTTGAGGCTGCTCTGCGGTCACTTTCCGCTTTGCTTCGGTTCAAGGCGAATCATGCGGGGGAGGTCGCAAAAGCTGAAGGCGAAATGCCTGAACTGGTCAACGCCTACTGGATAGGCTGGAGTCACGAACTTGTCGCCGCAATGCCTCTGCTAAGTGACATGACGTGGCAGAATTTCCAGTCCTGGGCTCATGGATTCGACCCTTCCTGGATCGACCGCTCCTGGCGGGAACCGCCGAAAGAGTTCATCCACGCAGTCGCCTGGATGTGGTGCAACGGCAGAGTCGAGATGGCTGCTATCACCGTCATCGACTGGCTGGACGAGATATTCCGTGAGCAGCCAGATCATCCGCTGCTGCTCAAGTTCTTCGAGCTCGCGGCCGTGTACGCCCCTCAGGTGGGTAATTTCGGTGGCCACCTCATCGAAGTGATGGGGGCCGTGGGCAGGGAAAGGTCAGTGCCATATCTTGACAGGATCGCAGGATCCTCCGGACTCTCCGCCAACCTCAAAAGGGCGGTAGAGGAGGAACGCGCCTCCATCCGAAGGCGATCCATGTGATGTGACGTGCCCGTCGCCGCGGGAATCAGGCGGCGGCGTCTCGATCGCCGAGGAGCGCTCGCCGCAGCGGTTCCCGCCAGGCGTCGGCACCACCGTCGTAGGGTGCACGCTTAACGAGGTTTTGAGGAGACGGGAGGCGAGGGGCGAGCCACCCGTCGTCGTGGATGACGGTCCCGCTCGTGGAGCGCGCCGGAAGGGGTGCGCGAATGGCGCTCTCTACCGAGGCCGACGTCGCGGCGGCTCGCTCCTGGCCGCGCCGCGCACTGCGTACGAGGGACGGCGGGTCGACCGCGTTGTACAGGGAACCGTTGTCGAGGCGCTGGCGACCCGCGAGGCCAAGCCGGGGGACGAGGCCACCTTTGGCGGCCACGTCCTGGAGTGATCCACGCCGTGCGCGCGCACGGTCACGTGTAGGCGCACGGCCGCCTTCCTCGGCACTGCGGAGAGCACTGGCCCCTGCAGTTCAGGCGTGGGGCGTGGGAGAGGGCACCAGAGCATTGGGGGGTGGCGCCATCAGGGCCGACCCGTTGGAGCAGCAGGTGCACAGTCGCGGCGTGCTACTGGCGCAGGTCCGTGGGTCGCGGTGGAGGGAAGTATGACCCGAAGTGCGCGTGTCCTTGTCCGTGGGCAACGTCTGCTGGTGAACGACACATCGGCTCACGGAAGCCTTACCCGCTTCGAGGTGGTCTTCTTCTCCAGACGCCTTCTTCGAGTGTCGGTGCGTCCGAGACACTCTGTTCCTCGGACGTTTCCTGCTGCCGTCGGTCACCAGGTCCAGGCGCGTCCTGGTTGTTGAGGCCTGGGGCTAGGTGTTCGAAGAGCCGGCGCCAGGTCGTCCAGGCGTTCGTGTCGTGTCCGTCGCCGATCTGGTACCAGGCGGCGGGAAAGCGGGCGTGGCCCAGCTGTCGCGTGGTGATTCCAGGGGGAGCGAAGGCGCGTTCACGGCCGATCTCGCGTACGGCGTCCGGGCCCAGCGCCATGCCGATCGGGGCCGCGGTGCCCGTGTCGCTGGGGACCGCCGTTAGGTCAGGACGTCCTGGACGGGCGTGAGCCTGGAAGTCCACAAGGCCGTGGTCGGTGACGAGCCGTTCAACGACGTCCGCTAGGACGGCCAACGGTAGGGCCTGCGCCGGCCCGTATCCCAGGTGGAGCGTGACCGCTTCGTCGATGCCTTCTGTATTACGACTCACGCGCGTGACTCCGATGGCCTGGACTCCACTCAACCCTGTATGGAAGAACCGCGTGCTCTGTGGAGCCCGGCCGCGACACAGATCGGTGATGTGCTCGGGGTTCCACGCCTGTGCGAGGGGCTCGCTCGTGCCCCACCCAGACGGTCTGTGTCCGATGAGCATCTCGTAGCAAAGTTCCGTGGCGCCCCCCAGCCGAGCGTTGTCCACCGCTGGATGCCGTACGCGAAAGTCCAGCATCAACTGGGTCCCGTCCACGCCCACGGGAACAACCGTGTAGGGGGCAGCGCCGCCGGGCGGATCCTCGGGGACGAACGCGGAGCCGTCGAACCGCAGCCGCTCCCCGGTGCCGCCGTCGTAGAAGCCGGACGGGTGCCCAACGACCCATCGGAAGTACGGCGGCTGCAACGTCTCGTACAGGGGCATCGTCAGCCGGGCCGTGTGCGGCGTGACGAGCTGCAACGGCATTTGGGCCTCGCTGACGACCGCGATCGCGTCGACGAGCCATGTCGACAGCGGCACCACCGGACGCTTCTGCATGACGATCGCGGCCGCGTCGGTGACCAGGTCGATGGCCGGATGCGGACGGCTCACGGCTGGTCCTCCGCGACCCAGACCACGCCCCCGAGCTTGTTGACCAGGGCGTCGGCGAAGACGCGGGCCAGCTCGGGCGCGCCCTGCCGTTCCGCCGCGCGGGCCTCCACCCACCACAGCGGCGGCCGCAGTCCTGCGGCTGACGGGCCGAGCAGCCGCTCCGCCTCGCCCGGCACCTGGACGAGCACGGGCGCCTCGACCGACAGCAGCGGCCCGCCCTCGTCGTCGAACAGCTGGATGACGCCTCCGTGCTCAGGAACGTCGAGCCGCAGGTCGTCCCCGGCGGCGCTCAGCCCGTCCAGCAGGGTCCGCACGTCGGGCATCTGCTGTGTCAACGCGATGACGTCGTATGTCACCCGCACCACCTCTGGTGACCGCTCTCCACAGAACCTCCTCGCAAAGCCCGCCGGGTCGCGACGCAGCGTACGACGTCACACGACCACGGCCGGATTTCGGACGACCATAAAGACGTACCTAGATTCGGTCGTTACTTGATCGAGACAATCACCGCGGGCAAAGTGTCCGTCAGGATAGATAACTTCCAATTGGCCATTGTGTCCTGATCTATCCGACGCCGACGGGGAGGCGTGGTCGTATGACCAGCTACGGCATCGATGACGGTGGCGTACTTGGGGAGCTCAGAAGGGCGGCGGCCGCGTCGCAGCCGCTGTGGAAACACGACAAGGCGTTCTTCACCCACCTCAAGGAAGCCGGCGTCGCCTGCCGCAGCGAGATCGTCAGCGCGGCGCTGCTGCGGTTCGGCACGCAGGCGAGGACCCGGGTGAACGGCATGGAGAGCCGCATCAACCGTGCCGTGACGAAGACCTCCGAGGCCACCTCGTACTACGTGGCCGCTGACCACGAGATGGGCGAACGCGCCCGCCGTTACGCGCGCAGGGCGGCCGCCGCGCAACGCGCCGCGATCGAGGCGCCGGGTCCGAACGGTCTGTACAAGCAGAAGTGACCAGCATCGACATGAGCGGCCTGCCGGACTTCTCCGGGGTCGCCGAAAAAGTGCAGCAGGCGGCGGCGGGCCTCAAGAAGGCCGGAGCCGGAATTCAGGAGACCGGGCGGCGCGTCAACAGCGTCTGGACGAAAGGCGGCCTCAGGCAGTTCTACACGGCCCCCGAAGCCGAGAAGGTCCTGGCCGCCATGGGCCCGGTCCAGGCGGAGGGCGACACGGTCGGCAGCCAGACGGCCACCGTCGTGTCGGCACTGGAGGCCTTCGCCGCCGAGGTCGCCAAGATCCAGCAGCAGCTGACCATTCTCAAGGCCGACATCGCCGATTTCAACGGCGACGTCATGGGCGACCCGGACGCCATGGAGGACGACGCCACCCGGGATCGCTACAACAGCCTGATCAACCGGATGAACGCCTGGGGTGTCACCGCCTTCCAGCGCGCCGAACGCGACTGCGCCAACAAAATCAACGCCCTCACCGGCGGCCCGCATTACGTCCCCGGCGAGTTCGGTGACGACCACGGCAAACTTCCACCCGGCTACCAGCGGTACGGCTGGGCGCGCCTTCCTGACGGCGCCCGTGTCCCTTGGGGCTCGACCGTCAAGGAGCCGGACCCCTGGTGGGAACGCTTTGCGAAAGGCGCGGGCAAGGCGGCCTGGGGTATGGTCACCGGCACCTTCTCCCTGGTCGACTTCACCAATACGGAAACGTTCCTCGCCTCTTGGGACGGCCTGCTCAAACTCGGTTACGGCTCCAGCCCCGTAATTCTGGCCGCATCCGCCATCAGAGGCGACGGTAGGGCCAAAGAAGGTCTGGAGGCGTGGAAGGCCCTCGGCAAGGACTTCATCGGCTGGGACGAACACGCCAAGGGCAACCACGCTGGCGCTTTGGGCGCCACCGCCGTCAACGTCGCCACCTTCGGCCCGCTGACCAAGTTGCTCAAGGCCGGCAAGTTCGGCAAGGGCGGCAAGGCCGCCGCCAGCGCCGCCGGTCACATCCCCGGCTTCACGGGCCTGGTCAACTCCGGCCGCAGCGCCTTCGCCACCATCCAGGAGAAACTGGCTTCCCTCCGCGGCACCAAGGCCCCCCGGGTAATCGACCCTGCCAGCATCCGCATTGACCCGCCCGCGCGCGCCCCGCACACGGTTCCCGACCCACGCCCGACCGTCGGCGACGTGAGGCGCCAAATCGACGACATCGGCAGGCGTTACGAGCCCGACTTCCAGAACGTCGACCGTCGCCCAGGCGCCCGCCCGCCCCACAACGACGACAACCTTCCCCCGGTCCCTCGAGACCGCACCCCGGAACTCGCCACCGTAGGCGGCCGCCCTCCCCACGAAATCAACAGCGCCCACAAGCCGCCCCATACAGGCGAGGGCGACCGGAACCCCACGTCTGGTGGCGGCTCCGACCGGACGCCCCTTGGCCGCGAAGGAAGTCCCGAAGGGACGGCGCGCCGCCCCGGAGGCGAAGGCGGCAATGGACCGGTTGCGCCTCGTCAAGGCACTCCAGGCGCCGGCGAACTGGACGGCAACGGCCGCCCCAGAACCCAGCCCGGCGGGGGCGGGGACCGGGAAGCTCCGCCCTCAGGTGAAAAGCCAGACAACAGTGCTTCGGGACAGTCTCCCGAAGAGGGGACGGGACGAAAGCCCGACACAGAGAACAACGAGGCAGCAGGGAATAGCGAGGATCTTCCGCGGCGTGACACCTCCCAGGAGCCGCTGCCGAAAGGTATGTACATCGGGGAAGACGGGAGGCTGCACAAGCCCGGTGACGCCGAGGGGGAGTATTGGACTGCAGACGGCCGTTTGCACTACGAGGGAGATCCTCCCGGCTCCTTCCGTCAGGAAGATACGCGCAGACTACATGACCGGAACGGCAATTTCCTCCCTGATCCGCGAAGCAAGGATCACCTGGACTTTTTGGCTCAGAAGGGAGATAAGCAGGGCTACACGCCTACCCCTGAGGCTGCTGCTCGGATCGAAGAACTTGTCGCCAAGCGGACTCCGGTGGAGAAGAATCGAGCCAACCTGAACAGTGAGATTCGTAAACTGCTGGGCATCAAGAAGTTCGGCGACAAAAACGAGTTCGGCATCGACGACATTCACGATCTGAGTGAGAAGAAGCTCGAGAAGAAGATTGACGAGCTGTTGGAGCGGGTACAGAATGATCCGCACCTGTCAATGGAGCAGAAGCAGCAACAACTCGCCAAACTGGATCAACTGCGGGATCTGGCCGATGACTATAACAAGGAGGGTAAGGTCCTGCAGCGCCTCAGTGAGCGGCTGGGCATGGTAGGGGCGGAAGATTTCGCCGGAAGGCGGGGAGTGAAACTCACTCCTCTCTTCGATGGGCCGGGGCGAAGCGGAACCTTGGACGTGGTCTCGGTCGAAGAAAATCGGCTGAAGTTGGTCGTAGTCGAAGGTAAGGGTGCCGGCTCGACATTGGGAGAGAGTAAAGTGGGTGGCGGGAAGAAGGCGGAGCAGGGCAGTCCGGAATACCTGGAGTGGCTCCTGGGGCGCGACCCCGATCTGCGGAAGGCTCTGGAGAACAACCCAGAACTTCGAGCGCGGCTGCAAGCGGCACTGGACGAGGGGAAACTCGAAGTCGAGTACCATCTCGTGCACGTGGACAAACATGGCAAGGCCACCACATTGGAGTTCGATCTCAGTCGCGACGGACGTCCTCTCAAAATCCGGCGGGTCGCCGGCCTCACTCCGGTAGGATGACATCTCATGGCGGAACACAGACGACTCTCAGATCGGGAAGTCGTCGAGTTGGTGACGAGGTTTCGAGATCTGGCCTGGTCCTGGAACGCGGCCGACGTTGACCAACTCGTCCACGACTTCGGCTGGACGGTTGAGGCGCGACGTCGTAGAGGTGTGCGTCTGGACACCGGACTCGGCATGGCCAGTGGCGATATCAACATCACCAGTGACGGCCAAGTTGAGCGGGTATCGGTGGCCGCATCGGAATACGTCAGTAACGAGACGATCGAAGGCCGGTCGTGGCTGCAGGATGTTTTCGCCGATGTGACCGCGATCGCGACGAAGACGCTGGGTGAACCAACTGACCGGCGCCCCGGCGAGTACCCTGAGGTGCGGTGGCGTGGCCAGCAGACCACAATCGTGGTCATGCGATCGTCGACGCTGGTCAAGATTTTCGTCGCCACGAATGAGTACCTGGATGAACACGACTGGGCTGTGAGTCAAGGACTGTGAGCGCCATGGACTGGGAAGCATTCACTGTCGGCCTCGCTGAAGAACTGGCCAACCTTCCGGCGGGCGCCCTGGTTGTGATACTGGAGCCCGTGGAGACGGATCGGCAGCGCTACGTTCAGTTCGCTCAGTCGAGCACTGAACTGTTCGCATATGTAGTGGTCAACAGCTTTCTTGAGCGTGATGAGGTGCGCGCCACTCCACGAGGCGAAGAAGTGATCATGGATGCTGGGTGGCGCTGCCCCGAAGGTATGCACGAGAACTGGTGGCAGGAGCTTCGATGGCCGGCTTCGTCGAGGCAGTACCGAGATTTGGCCAGGGCCATCGCGATCGCGCTACGTGACGGCTACAGAATCGGGGATATCTCGCACTGGCGCTATCGCGCCTGGAATGAAGAGACCGGTGACCTGATCGAGCTCCCGAAGCTCGGATTGGCCCGAGAGTAGTGTCCTGCAGCTCAAGGCAAGAGCGCGTTGAGAGGTTTCGCTCGGGCGGCGGTCTGCTGACGGTAGTCAGGTTGCGCACCTAGGGGAAGCGGCTGGACGGCGACTTGGTTCCGCCCTTAGCTGATCCCGCGGACCAGATCCAACGGTCGGCCTCAGGTACTACGAACCTCTGCCAAGGAACGGATCGCGCGGCTGATCGTTACCCCGTCGCGCGTCCTCCCGAGCCGTTCACCTTCACCGCCTAGATCGCGGCCGAGGCCGCGCAGCCGGAGGAGGCGGTGGCCGAACTCACGGACGTGCGGGTCGGTGACCGGCTCAGCTTCGGCTCCCCGCGTCTCGGGTCCAGTGAACGGCTGCTGGTCACCGGCCTCTCACGTCGGGCGGGGTGGAGCTCAGCTGTGGTCGCTGGTGGGATCCGTTGTGGGGCTTGTCGTTCATCCTGGCGTCCCGGCGGCAGCTCCCCGCGGGTCCCGGTGGCTCGGACGGCTGCGTTGCTTTGACTTTCAAGGAGGTTGAAGCCGGACAATCCAGCTCATGGATGACGTCGACGCGCTGTTGAGCATCGGTGCCTTCGCGCGCCGGGTGGGGCTGGCTCCGAGCGCTTTGCGGTTCTACGACGACTGCGGCGTCCTGCGTCCCGCCTTCGTCGACGACGCGACCGGCTATCGCTACTACCACCCGGACCAGGAGGCTCGGGCCGTTCTCGTGAGGCGGTTGCGGACGGCGGGCATGCCGTTGACGGACGCCTCGGTGGTGCTCGACGGCCCTCCCGAGGAAGCCCGTGCCGTCCTCGAAGGGCATGCGAGGAAGTCACGGGAGACGGCGGCCGCGGCGCAGTCGGCGATCGAGGAGATCTTGCGGGACCTGTCGGCCGGGGCGTCCCGCACCGTGGCTCGGGTCGGTGGTGCCGAACTGTCCAGCGCCGTCCGCCAGGTGGCGCCCGCGGCGGCTTCTCCGGCCGTGGCCGAGGAGTTCCCCATCCTCGGCGGTGTGTTGATCGAACTGGACGGCGAGGAGGTTCGCCTGGTCGCCACGGACCGGTACCGCCTGGCGGTCCGGACCCTGCGGCCGCATTCCTTTGAGGGTGCACCGTGCCAGGTGGTGGTCGACGCCTCGGCGATGAAGGACGTCATCCCCTGGGTCGTACGCCTGGCGGAGGTCGGCCTGGAGGTCGATGGCCAGACGGCGCGGATCCACGGCGACGGGCAGTCTGTGACGCTTCCGGCGATCGAGGGGGCGTACCCCGACTACCGGATGATCCTGGATCACCTACCGGCCGCCCGGAACCGCCTGATCACCGGTAGGCAGGCACTGCGCGACCGGCTCGCTGAAGGTGCGGGAGAAGGGCCGGTCACCCTGCACGCCGAGGACCACCGGCTCGTGCTGGAAGGCTGCGAACCCGCGGCGGCCGCACTGCCCGCCATCTGCACCGGACCCCCGCTGCGCATCGCCTTCGACCCGGCCGTGCTGCTCGCGGCACTCGACGTCGGCGTCGGCCCGGACGTGCTCCTGGAGGTCACGTCCGATATCCAGCCCGTCGTGGTCCGCTCCGCCGACCAGGGCAGCTTCACCACCCTCGTCATGCCGGTCCGGGGCACCGGCGCCGATGACCGCATCTCACCGGCCGCCACGGTATGAGCGGCGAAGAAAGAGGAAGACATGAACCCGGACAACCCCGTTGTCCAGCTGTGCTCCCACGGCATGCAGGCCGAGGCGGAGGGACGTGACGCCGACGCGCGCGCGGCGTTCGAGCAGGCGTGGAAGATCGCGAGCGATGACTACGAAGCGTGCGTCGCCGCCCACTACCTCGCCCGGCACCAGCCGACCGCGCAGGAAACCCTCCGCTGGAACCAGGAGAGCCTGGACCGCGCGGATCGGGTGGGCGACGGCCGGGTCAAGGGCTTCTACGCCTCTCTGCACCTCAACATGGCCAAGGCCTACAGGGACCTCGCCGACCCCGACCAGGCGCGCCGGCACTTCGAGTTGGCGGCCGCGCACATCGATGACGTACCGGACGGGCAGTACGCCGACTGGAACCGGTTCGCGATCGCCGAAGGACTGCGTTCGGTAGGAGCCGCGCCACGCGCCGCCGACGATCTCCTGAAGGATCTCCTGGCCAGTTTCTGCGCACGCGCCGACCTCAAGGCGCTCGGCCTGGTCGTGACTCCCTACCTCGCGGACCTCGGCACCGAAGCCGACCGGACGCGGCTCCAGACCGCCCTGCACATGCTGCACGCCGCCCGATCGCTGCCGGAAGACGAGCAGAAAGCGCTCGGCAAGGCGATCAGTTCGCTGAACGGAGAGGCCGCACATCCCTGAGGAAGACCGAGACGCCCCCAGGCGGTGTGTGGCCGCCGGCTGTGCTCACCTTTGGCGTCGGCGGCGCACCAATCCCGAGCCGACCGCCATGCCGGGCTTGACCTCGCTGTAGTCGCGGCGGCCAGCCGATCGGCTCAGGCGGGTTCGGCCTGGACGTCTTGGAGCATGAGGGTGTTGCCGTAGCCGGGGGAGGTACCGACGGCCATCTGCTTTCGGTGGTAGACGGTCGTGGTTCTGGTGGACGGTGGCCAGTGTCACTGTGGTGGGCGGACGCCGAGGTGATGGGCTGATGGTCTGGTTTGGTGGTGGTTCGACAACCAGGAGACGCCGGTCTTGGGCGCCGTCAACCCACACTCCGCGGGGTGCCTGCGGTGCGTGGCACGCCGGTTCTCGGCGTAGATCTCAAAGTGGAAGTCGATGTTGCTGGGCAATGTCTCCGCAGGCGGTTCTCGCCGTCCTCCCCCCACGGTGCGTCGGTCCTTGCTTCTCGCGAGGCGAATGAGGTGATCAGGGGTGTGGGGCTCGGCCTTCGAACGTCACCTCGGGATGGCGCGCGGACGGCTTGTCGAGCAAGGGCTGGGGCCGGTGGCGCAGGTGGAGATCCATGAAGGCGCGGACGTACGCCCGGGTGATCTCGACGGAGCGGTTGCCGGGGAGCCTGCTTCCCTGGTCGACGCCGATCTGCTGGGTCAGCGTGTCGTAGTCGGTGAAGGACGAGTGGATCGCTCCGTGCACCGCGAGCCACCGCTTCCAGCCCGTCACGTGCGGCCAGTCGCGATCCCACGTGGCGTCCGGCCTCGCCTGGCCGAGGATCATGTACGGGCGCTGGAGGCCGCGCTCCGGAATCGCCACCCGGTGCGGTCCGTCCAGGTTGAGCCCGGCGCGCACCCGGGTGTCGCGGAGCATGGTCTCGGGAACGCTTCCGCCGCCCAGCGACATGCCCACCATCGCGATTCTCGACGGGTCGATCAGGACGCTGCCCTTCCACTTGGAGTGCCTGCCGAGGAGCTGGTCGAGGACGAAGGAGACGTCGGCCGCCCGGCCCCTGATGGCCCGTTCGGCGCGTTCCTCGGCCGGGACCGTGCAGGCGACGCAGGTGGTCACGCGGCCGTCCGGGAAGGTCGTGGCGTGGGTCTCGTATGTGTGGTCGATTCCGGCGACCACGTAGCCCCGGCTGGCCAGATCTTCGGCCAGGGACGTCAGTGAGCTGCGCTGCCAGGCGAGGCCGGGTGACAGCACGACGAGCGGCATGCCGCGCACCCGGCCGACCGGGAGGGCGTCGCGGAACGCGTGCGTGCGCGTCTTGCTCAGCACGTCACCTGGTACCCCGGTGATGCCTGAGCCCTTCAGCAGAGCCTGAGACTCGTTCGACGTCATGTACGGGGCCCTCTGCCCGTCATGGGCCTTCGCCGGATACCAGAGGGAGACCATCAGCTCTCGCGCGTTGACGGAAGGCACCCACGTATCGGGACGGGAGGTGTCTTTCAGATACAGGGAGGTCATGCCGACCTGCCGGGAGCCGGTCGGTGGAGGCAGGGCGGGAACGGTCTCGGCGGAGGCGGCCGGGACGGCGAAGGCGAGGGCCGCCGAGAGGGTGGACAGCCCGGTGACGGTCGCGAGCGCTCGGGTCTTGAGTGCCATGACCTGATCATGTGCCGCCGGATCGGCGCATACATCGGCCGAGAAGACGGTTCGCCCCGCCGTGACCCCCTACTTCTGACAGGCTCACCGCCTGGACCCATGGCAGTGATCGGCGGACGCGGGGCCCATGGGCGCATTTGGCGGCGTTGTCGTCAAGAGGGCGGCGCCGTGTTCGGCCGGTGTGAGGCGTCAGCAGCGCGGATCAGGCGGCACTCGGTGATGGTGCGGGTGCGGCGGGCGGCGCCTGTGCAGGGGACGCCAGGTGAAGTCGTGCGCCGGGGGGAGGAGTCGACGCCGCTGCGTGCGGTGGTCAGGGGAGGGCGGTTTTCGGCTTGGGGATGCGGTAATGGCCGTGCCTAGGCCGATGGCCTGACGCGTCATCAGCCGGAGGACGCACGGAATTGGTCGCCCATTCCGCAAGGCGGGTCGGGGTCAACTCGGGAGGGCGTGGACGGCGGTGGCGAACTGGTCGCCGCGGTCGGCGTAGTTGCGGTAGTCGCCGACGCTGGAGCAGGCCGGTGACAGCAGCACCACGTCACCTGGGTGGGCGTGATGCGCGGCACGGGTGACCAGGTCGGTCATGGGGCCGGGGACGTGTTCGTATCCGGTGACGTCGGCGGCGTCCAGGGCGGCGGCGATGCGGGGCGCTTCGGCGCCGGTGAGCAGGACGGCGCGTATCCGGGCGTGGGCGGCGGCTTCGGCGATGGCCTGCGCCAGATCGTCGAAGGACACGCCCTTGGTGGAGCCGCCGAGGATGAGGATCTTGGGGCCGTCGAAGGCGTTCATGGCGGCGATGGTGGTCTGCGGGGTGGTGGACAGCGAGTCGTCGACCCAGGTGACGCCGTTGCGGGTGGCGGCGACCTGCAACCGGTGCGGCAGCGCCTGGAGGCCGCGCACCGCACTACGGATCGCCTGGTGGTCGCCGCCGATCAGGTCGTGGGTGGCGGCGATCGCTGCAGCGATGTTGGTCAGGTTGTGCGGGCCGGGCAGCGGCACGTCACCAGTCTCGATCACGCGGGTGTCGCGCAGGTAGATGGCGTCGTCGTGCAGGTGAACGCCCTCGGGGTCGCCGACCGGCACGCGCCGGGCCGGGCCGGTGGCCGCGATCCGGGTGGCGGGCGGGTTGTCGGCCGCATAGACGACCAGGTCATCGGGTGTTTGGTAGCGGGCGATGGAGGACTTGGCCTGTTCGTACTCGTCCATGTCGCGGTGCCAGTTCAGGTGGTCGGGGGTGACCGCCAGCACCACCGCGATCTGCGGGGAGCGCTGCAGGTCCATCAGCTGGAAGCTGGACAGCTCCAGCACGACCAGATCGTCTGGATCGATGCGGGGCAGCAGCGCCAGCGGGGTGGTGCCGATGTTGCCGCCGACGACCACCCGCCGCCCGGCGGCCCGCAGGATCGCGGCGATCGCGGTGGCGGTGGTGCCCTTGCCCTTGGTGCCGGTGACGCCGATGACCGGGGCGGGGCAGCGGGCCATGAACTCGGCGATGACGCTGGTGGTCGGCACCTCGGCCGGCAGTGTTTCGGGGCGGACACCGGGGCTGCGGACGATCAGGTCGACCGTGTCCAGCCCGGTGAGGTAGTCATCGGCCAGGGTGACCCCGTCGGGAACGTCGACCGGACCGCTGCGTTCGTGCACCACCACCTGGTGTCCGCGCGCCGTCCAGTAGTCCACCGCGGCCCGGCCCTCAACGCCGAAGCCGATCACCGCGACCCGCATCCGAACCCCTCCTCACCGACTGTGACCTGTGGCTCCCCCACAAACTCTTGCAGAGCGACACCCTGCCGGCGTCGTGGGGCGCGCCCTTCGAGTGCCGTCTCAATCGGGCTCAGAAGGTCATCAACACGGCGCGATGAGCGTGCTGGGCCAGTGATAGTTCGTCCCCGACATGCATGTCGCCGCCGTGTCGGCGCGCACGCCGCGGACGGTGGCCGACCGACCGGGCGCCGCACCCGAATGGGCGCCGCACCCGAATGGGCGCTGGTACTCCTGGCCGGGGGCGGTCGCGGGCGGCCGCCATCTGCCGTGAGTTCGGTGACCGGCACGGCGACGGCTGGGCGCTGGTTTCAATCGATCATGCAGGCGTCGCCGAGGTCGACCTCGGTGTCACGAGGTCGGACTCGGATGGCCGATCCCCGCCCGTGCACGACCGTCAGCGGGCGGGCCGGCAGTGTGGACAGCGCCATGCATGCGGACCCGCATGCCTCATCCTCGGGCTTGCCTTCACTGGGCGCGAACTGGCGCGCATGTATCAGCCCCGCCGCCTCGTCGATCCACGCCCAGACCTGCACTGGCTCATCTGGCGGTGATTCGAGCAGCGCCTCCACCTCAGCCGGACTGCTCACCCGACGGTGCTGAGTGTTCGGGGACCAGTGAGACGGCGCGTGAAGCCACTCGGCACCCTCGTCATCGCGCCACAAAGACACCTCACCGGCAGGGGGTGGCCAACCGGTCCACCGGCTTCCCGTTGTTCCGCAGCGGCGGATCCAAGGCGGCGACTGAGCGAAGGGCCTACTCACCCGAAGGTTCGCGATTGTTCACCAATAGTAATCAATTGATCTCTATGGGTGAGGGAATGGGTTGGTGGACACCCCCGACCCCCAGGAGACGCAATGCCTGACTACACCGGCGCCATCCCGGCCGGCAACGTCTTGATCGTGCACAAGGTGATCAACGCCTACCTCATGCCCGACGGCATCAGCGACGCCGAGACCAGCGACAACGACGAACTCCAGACCTACTGGGCCGACCCCTGGCCCAACAACGCATCGGTCTACTGGGAGTTCGAGCCCGCACGAGGCCGCCCCGGGGCCTACTACATCCGGTCCCAGCCCAACCGGCGATACCTCGGTATCCGGGGGAACCTGGCGAGAGCCGACGCAGTGGTGACCCTGCGGATGAACCAGAGCAACGCCGGGCTATGGGAGCCCGTCCCCATCCCGGGCCTGCCCGACATCCCGGGCCAGCCGGTGGTACGCGCGCTACGGCTGCGCGGCACCAACTTCGCCATGGCCACAGCCGGAAACCTCCCCAACCGGGACGCCGAGATCCACCTGGACCGCGCCTGGGACGGCGAGTTCAACTTCTACCACGCGTTTTTGCTCATCCCCGAAGAGTCTGTCGTCACGCAGCCGTAGCAGCCTGCTGACGCCGTTTGGCTCGCGAGGAGGATCGGATTCTGGCGCCGGCCGGGCGGGGTTGACGGCGGGTCTCACTACGCGCGCGCCGAGGGCGCTCGCATGGGGCCGCCGTCCGGCATAGGGTGCCGTCCCCCCCGCCCTCGGCTGTCTCGACGGAGCCAGTTCGCGAATTTCGCGAGACGCCAACACGCGTGCACGCGCGAGCGACCGAGGTCATCGGCCGGGGCCACATGGCGCCCGGGCGTTGAGCTGGTCTGGCGTTGAGCCGGTGCGCCCAGCACGTCTTGGTCGGCGTCCTGACGGTCAGGCCTTCGGACGGTTACCGGCGAACGGTGGTCGGACGGCGGCTTCGCGACAATGCGCATGGGCGAGCCCAACGTGTTGTTCTGGCGGTGTGGTGCGCCCGCCCGCCGCCAGGCCCTCGATCTCGTGCACCAGGCGGATGAACGCAGGTTGTCCTCGCGCAGATACGGGCCCGGCAGCGCGGACCGCGGCCTATGGCACCGTCCCACCGCAGCCGTCGGGGGCCGATGGTCGCCCCGCCGCGGCGTGGGATTGCTTGTTCAGGCGGCGGAGGCGCGTAGTGCTTGGTCGTAGTGGTGGCGGAAGTCTTCGGCGTCGGGTCGGTCGGCGGCGGCGGCTCGGAGGGGGCGGAGGGTGTTGAGGGCGAGGCCTGATGTCACACCGGAGGACGCCGGGAGGGCTGCCTTGCCCACGTTGAGAGCTTCTTTCACGTCGCCCTCTTGGAGCAGTGTGACTGCCACGCGGGCGCGAATCGTCGTCTTGTCGCGGGGAGTGCGTGTCGGGTCGGCCAGCACTGTCTGGAACAGGTTCAGTGCCCTGTCGCTGCCGGTGCCCTGGACGCGGGCGAGCATCTGGTATCCGCTGGCCTCGATCGAGTTGATCTCAGAGGGCGTGACGAAGTCCGTCCATGCCGGGTCGGTGGGGTGAGGGCCTCTGCTCAGTTCCCGGCGAGCGGTGTCGATGGCTTGCCGAAACGCCAGTTCGTCACCGAGCGCGGCGTGTGCGAGTGCCTGGCGGAGAGCGATCAGGGCGTGCAGCCGTGGGGAGGGGATGTACTGGGCGACGGAGGTGGCTCGGGCGGTCAGCCGCAACGCCTCGCGGGCAGGGCCTCGCCGGCCGGTCTCGCGCGCCGCGAATGTCAGCTGCTGGGCACGATCGGTGTACGACTCGGCTTGGACGGCCGGGTCGCCGCAGTGTTCGGCCATTTCCGCAGACTGGGCGTAGAGGCGCCGTGCCAGCGGCTGGTCGTTGCGGTCGTAGGCCATGAAGCCGGTGATCTCGCCCAGCCGGGCTCCCTCCGCCAGCAGTTGACGGCCGACGGTCTCGGTGTAATCGGCCTCGTCCACCAGGTGCCGGGCCGAGGTGAAGTGACGCCGGGCCTGGTCCAGCACAGTGACGCTGCCCGAGGTGTCGAAGGCGGCTTCTACCTGGAGGCGACAAGCCCGCAGGTAGCGGACGTGGCCCATGTCGGCGCGTTGGGGGATGCTGAACGCGGGGAGCATCGTTCCGGCCGCCAGCCCGGCCGTCATCTCGTGGAATTCTCGGCGGCTCATGTCCATACCGGCTCCCAGGGGTGCGGGGTTGTCGTCCGTTCCCAGGATGCCATTGTGGTCGCCGAGAATGAGGGGAGCGAGGGCTTTGCGTGGCATGCCCAGGAGATCGGCGATACGAAGGATCTCCCGGATGTCGTAAAAGGTATCGCGTCTGCGCCTCTCGATCTTTGAGACCACCGACTGGGACCAGCCGATGAGCTGGCCGAATTCGAGCTGGCTCAGGCCGGTGGCGCCACGGATGATCGCGAGCACGGCGGGCATGTCGCCGCGGGCGAGGGCGTGGCGGAGGGGAGAGGAATCCCAGGTCCAGAGGGGGTTCATGCCGCTGTCGCGGACCTGGGGGATGCAGGGTGCGCACAGGGGGTCGGGGTTGTAGCGGCTCAATCGGGTGATTCGGCATGCCGGGCAGATTCGATCATTGGTCTGCTCGTTCATCGCGCCCCTTCCCGATCAATTCGGCTGTGGTCGGTCGGGTTCTCGGCGTCACTCTAAGCAATTCATCAACATCATCACCGTCGGTGGTCAATTGGCGGGTAGGCCAATGTGGCCTATCGGTCCTTGATCGTCATGGGAGGGATCGGTGTTGGCGGAGAGTGATCGCGCCGTCACGCTCGTGGACTACTCCGCTTCGTCGGCACGGACTGCGCGTCGCGGGGTGCCCAGACATGAGGCGGGCCCGGACGCGGCGAAGGCAGCGCCGGCCGGGCCCTTGATCCGGACGAAAGGGGTCCGAACCCATGCATGAGCGTAGGGCCGAAACCGATCCGCTGGGGCTGTTGGCCATGCAGCTTTCCGCCGGGGACCTGCTGGTCAAGCCGACCGCGCGTGGACTGCGGGTGACGGAGCCGCAGGTGGACGGTTGCCGTGCGGAGGGGGCGGCGGCCGGGGTCGTCGTCACGTGTAGACCGCGTCTCGAGGACGGCGGCGCGTTGTGGTTCTACACGAGCCGGCAGGAACCGATCGCGCCCGCCGACAACGTCACCGACGCGGTCGTGGCGATTCGCGGATACCTGGCCCGGCAGGGGAAGGCGCGATGACGGCGCCGTCCAGCGTTCAGGTCGAGCGGGCACTGGCCGAGTTGCGGCGCCGCTTCCCGGGCGTATGCCTGTGGTGGGGGCAGTACACGGGGCACTTCTGGGCGCTGATCCAGGAGGCGGGACGGGATCGGCTGCTGGAGACCGAATCGCCTCAGGAACTCGCGTGGGAGTTGGCACGCGTCTCCTGCCCTGCTACCGCCTCGCCGGAGGGCGCCTTGCCGCCGACCGTCTGGCCGCAGGACGCTTCTACGGGCGTCGCTTCCCCGCAAGGTCTCGCTCCGGGCACGGACTACCGGCCGAACGCTTCTTCGGGCACTGTTACGCCACAAAGCGCCCGGCCGTGCACGGACGTTCAGCGCAGTGCCCCTCCGCGTACGGTTCCCCCGCCGGGCGCGTCTGCGGGCGGCGTCTCGTTGCAGGGATTTTCTTCGGGGGGTGCTCCCCCGTCGAGCGTCTCTTCGGCTGCCGTCTCCCGGCGGGGCGTGTCTGCGGGGGCCGTCTTCTCACAGGGTGCCGATTCACGTACGGTTTCCCCGCCGCGTCCGTCTGCGGGCTTCGCCTTTTCGCAGGGGGTCGGTCCGCGTGCGGTCTCCCGGGCGGGGGCTTCTTCGGGTGCTGTCTTCTTGCCGGGCGTCTCCGTGGGGCAGGTCTTTTCGTCCGGGGCTGCGGGCACCGTCTCCCCGCCGAGGGACTGTCCGGTCATCTTTCCGCACAGTGCTGCTTCGGGCGCCGTCTCGCCGCAGGGGGCTTCTGCGGGCACCTTCCTGCAGAGAGCCGCTCCGGGCGCGGTCTCGCCGCAGGGCGTCTCTGCGGGGCCTGCTCCCTCGTCCGGTGGCTCTTTGGGGGGCGTTGCCCCGGCGAGTGGGGCTGGTCCAGGTGTGGCCACGGCGGTTGGGGTGCCGGTCGCGCGTCCGGTTTCCGGGGGTGGGGGACGGGCGGTGCCTCGTGCCAGGCGGGCGGAGAGGGGGCGGCATGTGAGGGCGGGGAAGGGCGGGCTGTGGCGGCGGGTGTTCGGTGCGGCACTGGCGCCAGGGCGGTGAGGGGTGGCAGGGAGCCTGCGCTGTACTCGTGGGACGTCCAGGGGTACCGGCTCAGCGTGGGTGGGGTGACCGACGATCGGAAGGCGGCGTTTCGGTATGTGGACGCGGCTCTGCGAAGCGCTCCCGGGGTGGCGAGGGGGGCCGTGTGGCGGGTGGCGCTCAGCCTGTCCGGGCAGCCCGTTTACGACCGTCTTGGCGCGGTCGGATGGGCGTGGCGGGATGAGGTGATCGGGGTCGTCGCGTGGTTCGAGCCGTGAAGCTGCGGATGATCACGGAGAACCGTTGTGATCCGAAGGCATGAAAGTGCCGTGCGGGCGGTGGGTGTTCCCCGGGTGAACCGCTCGTACGGCCTCGTGACGAGGCCGGTTGGGGGCTAGGGAGATGACGGATTGGCGTAAGTCGGGTGATTAATCCCGGATTGGGCGGGCCGAATTGGAATGCGGGCGGTGTGATGTCGGAGGTGCGCAATACGCTTCGCCGTGACACGTTTGGTCTGATCGGGTCAAGGGTGGCGAGGAGGAGTCGTGACGGTCCGGATCGTCCATCGGCCCGCGCGGACCGTGCAGCCGTTGGCGGCGCAGGAGACGCGTGAGGTGGAGGCGCCGCCGACCCTGCCCGAGGCCGGTGGGGTGGGCGGGCAGGTGTTCGCGATCCTGCCGATCGTCGGGATGATGGCGTCGCTGACGGTGATGACCGTCCTGCGGAATCCGGCGTTCATCGCGCTCGGGGCGGTGATGCTCGTCGTGGCCGTGCTGGTGGGGGCGGCGTTGCTGCTCTCCAGGCGGGGGCAGGTCACGCGGCAGCGGCGTAACCAGCGGGAACGGTACCTGGAGTATCTGGAGGAGCTGCGCGAGGAGCTCGGCCGGGCCGAGCGGGAGGCGCGGACGCGGGCGCGGCTGCTGGATCCGCCGCCGGAGGCGCTGTACGACGTCGTGCGCGACCCGGCGCGGTTGTGGGAGCGGCGGCGGCGGGATCCGGACTTCCTGCGGGTGCGCGTCGGGACCGGGACGATGCCGGGGACGAAGCTGGAGCTGGGGGAGCGCGGCACGGCGCTGGCGCCGACCGATCCGTTCATGCTGGCGGAGGCCCGGGGGGCGATCCGCCGGTTCGGCGCCGCGCCCGACATGCCGCTGACGGTGCCCCTGGACATGGCGGGCAACGTCAGCGTGATCGGCTCCCGGGACGACGTGCTGGCGGTCATGCGGGCGTTGCTGGCGCAGCTCGCCGCCTTCCACGCGCCGGAGGACGTCGCGTTCGGGGTCGCCGCCGGGGCGGACCGGATCGGCGACTGGGACTGGGTGAAGTGGCTGCCGCACGTTCTCGATCCGACGCGGCGGGACGGCGGGGCGCCGTTGCGTCTGGTGGCGCCGACTCCCGGCGGGCTGAGCGCATTGCTGGCGGACGAGCTGAAGGAGCGGACGGACTTCGCCACCGAGGTGCGGCGCGGCCTGGGGCAGCGGGAGGCGTACCGGCTGCTGCGGCGGCTGGTGGTGGTGCACGACCTGTACGGGGACGTGGCCGCGGATCTGGTGCGGCCGGACGAGACGATCAACCCGGCGGGCCTGGCGGCGACGGTGATCCACCTGGTGGCGGACCGCACGCAGGAGCCCGGTGACGTCGGCGTGCGCATCACCGTGGACGGTGAGCGGGTGCGGGTGGAGGATCTGCGCGGCGCCGTTCCGGCCGTTCTGGAGGGGACGCTCGACCAGGTGTCCGCGCCGACCATCCTGGGGCTGGCGCGGATGCTGGCGCCGCTGCGGCTGTCGCGGGAGTCGGTGGAGGAGTCCGCGTCGCAGGGCGGGACGCTCGACGTCACCAGGCTGCTGGGCGTCGAGGAGCCCGAGCGGCTGGATTTGAAGAGGCTGTGGGCGCCGCGCAGCGAGCGGGCGTTCCTGCGGGTGCCGATCGGGGTGGACGACGCGGGGCAGCCGGTCATCCTCGACCTGAAGGAGGCCGCGCAGCTCGGCATGGGGCCGCACGGGCTGTGCGTGGGCGCCACCGGGTCGGGCAAGAGCGAGCTGCTGCGGACGCTGGTGCTGTCGCTGGCGCTGTCGCATCCGCCCGACCAGGTGTCCATGGTGCTCGTGGACTACAAGGGCGGCGCCACGTTCGCGCCGTTCGAGAAGCTGCCGCACGTGGCGGGCGTCATCACCAACCTGGAGGACGACGCCGGGCTGATCGAACGCGCCTACGCCAGCCTGTCGGGGGAAGTGCAGCGCAGGCAGCAGGTGCTGCGGGACGCGGGCAACATCGCCAACATCGGCGACTACAACTACCAGCGCGTCCACCACCGGCCCGACCTGCCGCCGCTGCCCCACCTGCTGGTGATCATCGACGAGTTCGGGGAGCTGCTGACGGCGCGGCCCGACTTCATCGAGCTGTTCCTGTCGATCGGGCGGATCGGGCGCAGCATCGGCGTGCACCTGCTGCTGTCGAGCCAACGCATCGAGGGCGGCAAGCTGCGCGGCCTGGACACGTACCTGTCGTACCGGATCGGGCTGCGCACGTTCTCGGAGGAGGAGTCCCGCACCGTCCTGGACACGCCGGACGCCTTCCATCTGCCCGCGCTGCCGGGGTTCGGTTACCTCAAGGTCGACACCAGCCTCTACCAGCGGTTCAAGGGCGGGTACGTGTCGGGGCCGTACCGGGGGCCGGTGGTGGAGGAGCCCGAGGACGCGGGGCCGGCGCCGGTGCGTCCGTATCCCGTGTACAACGTGGCCGCCGACGCGCCCGGCACGTCCGTCGACGAGCAGGGGCGGCTGCCGGAGCGGACGGCCGGGCCCACGCTGCTGGACGTGCTGGTCGGCCAGTTGACGGGTGAGCGCGTCCAGACCATCTGGTTGCCGCCGTTGCCCGCGGCCGTCACGCTGGACGCCGTCGTCGGCCCGGTGGGGGTCACCGGTGACGGCATGCGGGCGTCCGCGCCGGTCGCGCCGCTGCGGGTGCCGGTCGGGCTGCTGGACGATCCGCGCCGGCAGTGGCAGGGGCGCTGGGACGTCGACCTGACGGCCGCGGGCGGCCATGTCGCGATCATCGGCGGGCCGCAGACGGGCAAGACGACGCTGCTGCGCACGCTGGTGCTGTCGCTGGCGCTGACCCACTCCCCCGCCCAGGTGGCGGTGTACGGGGTCGACCTGGTGGGCGGCGGGTTGCAGGCGCTGGCGGGGCTGCCGAACGTGGGCGGCGTCGCCGGGCGCGCCGACCGGGAGCGGGTGCGCCGCACGGTCGAGGAGGTGCTGGGGATGCTCGACCACCGCCAGGAGGTGTTCCGGCAGCACGGCATCGACTCGGTCGCCGGGCTGCGGCGGCTGCACGCCGCCGGGAGGGTGCCCGAGCTGCCGTGCGCCGACGTCGTCCTGGTCATCGACGGGTTCGGGGCGCTGCGCGACGACTTCGAGGAGATCGACGAGCTGGTGTCGGACCTGTTGCAGCGCGGCAGCGGCTACGGCATCCACGTCGTCGCCGGGATGCTGCGCTGGAACGACGTGCGCATCGCCATGCAGTCGAACTTCGGGCAGCGCGTCGAGCTGCGGCTGAACGACCCGACCGACTCGGCCGTCGACCGCAAGCTCGCCGAGACCATCGCCGCCGACCTGCCCGGGCGGGTCCTCACCGACGGCAGGCTGTTCGGGCACGTCGCGCTGCCGCGGTTCGATGGCCTGCCCGACACCGACGACCTCGGCGGTGTGGTGGAGGCGGCGGCGCGGGCCATCCGCGCGTCCTGGACCGGCCCCACGGCGCCGCCGGTGCGGGTGCTGCCCCACCATCTGCCCGCCGCCGCGCTGCCGGGGCCGGGCCGGATGCCGGACGCGGTTCCGGTCGGCGTGGACGAGCGGGCGCTCGAACCGGTCGGGCTCGACCTGTTCGACCAGGACCAGAACCTGATCGTGCTGGGGGACGGCGAGTGCGGCAAGACGAACCTGCTGCGGCTCGTCGCCGAGGGGCTGGTCAGCCGGTACTCGCCGGAGGAGGTCGTGTTCGCGGTGATGGATCCGCGGCGCGGCCTGCGCGAGGTGGTGCCGGAGCCGTACCTGGGCGGCTACGCGGGCACCGCGCGGCTGGCCGCCGGGCTGGCCGCGGGCGTCGCCGGGGAGCTGGAGTCCCGGATGCCCGACTCCGACTCGGCCGAGGGGCGCTGGAGCGGCGGGCCGCGGGTGGTCGTGCTCGTCGACGACTACGACCTGCTCACGACGGCCGGGCAGCAGCCGCTCGAACCGTTCCTGCCGTTCGTGCCGAGCGGGCGCGACATCGGGCTGCACTTCGTGGTGTCGCGGCGGGTGGCCGGGGCCGCGCGGGGGCTGTACGAGCCGTTGCTGCTGGCGGTCCGCGAGACGGGCACGGCGGCGCTGCTGATGTCGGGCGACCGGTCCGAGGGGCAGCTGTTCCCGCCGCTGTATCCGGCTCCGCAGCCGCCCGGCAGGGGGTTCTGGATCCAGCGGGGCGCCTCGCCGCGGCTGGTCCAGACGGCCGTGGCGGAGCCGCGGCCCGGCGCGTCGCAGCCGGTGGGCCCCGCGCCCGTGCCGGAGCCGGAGGGCGGTCGCTGACCCCGCAACGCTTGCTGCCGTCCACTTCGAGATCCCCATGGCCGGCCGGTAGACCGCTCTCGACCTCTGGAAGGGGATTTCCGGGCTCGTCGTGCTCGTCGGCAGCGCGGCCACAGGCTCCCTGCTCGATTCGGGGCTTCCTGCTGCCGTGCCCTGGCTCGTCCTGGCGGCGGTCCCTGTGGCGAGCCTGGTGCTGCTGCCCCGGCGCCAACGCGGGCCGGTCTAGCAGCTTGTGGGCCGCGCCCCCCGCAGGCACGGCCCACAAGTCCTCGGGGAACTACTGCGGGGGCGTCGCGTACACCATGCGGCCGTAGCGGTGCTCGGAGACCGACCAGATGGTGCCGAGGGCCGGCGTGTCCTGCGTCCCCGACGGCCAGTGGGACAGGTCCTCCACGCCTATGGCGGCGGGCTGCGTCCTGTCCACACGCAACGTGCCCGTTGTGGACGTCACCGGTGTCGTCGTGTGGAGCTCACCCAGGTCGTCCTGGCCGGACACGTTCTGGCCGTGGCTCTGGCTGATGTACCAGCGCCCGCCGAACCGCGTGGCGCCCTGCACGTTGGAGACCGGCAGGTTGTAGGCGGCGTCGGCGTTCCAGTACCCGCTGAGCCGCTGCTCCCCGTCGAGCGTGGCGTCGGCGATCTTCCAGGTGAACACGCGGCCGATGGCGCCGTCGCAGTACTCGCCCGCGAGCAGGTGGTCGACACCGCTGCGGTCCAGGCCCGCGAACGAGAACTTCGGCGCCACGGCGCTCGTCGTGCAGGGCGTTCCGCTGTCGGGCACCGAGTGCTGCCACACCGTCACCTCCGGCATGACGTAGCGGTACCCGTAGCCGTAGAAGACGCCGTCGATGCGGCCGACCTTGCTCTTGTCGGTCACGTTGCCCTTGCTGCCCGCGGCCGTCAGGTCGTAGATGTGGCGCATGTCGAAGACGCGGAAGCCGCGCCCGGTGTCCGCCACGTAGAGGAAGTTGCCGTACCAGACGATCCCGCCCGCGTGCAGGGAGTTGCCCTCGCCCGCGGTCTGGTCGGTGCGGACGCTGGTGTAGCTGGCGTTGCCGGCGGAGTTCTCGTACGGGTGGGCGAGCAGGACGTGCCGGTAGCGTCCGGTGCTCGGGTCGATGAAGGTGACCCGCACGCCCTTCTGCGAGTTGCCCGTGGGAGCGCTGCCCGCGAAGTACCAGCTGACCAGGACGGGCTGGTTGGAGGTGCCCCACTTCTGGTCGGCCTGCGCGTCGGCCACGGTCGTGACGCCCTGGGGGATCCAGTCGGTGGTGCCGTTGTCGCCGTCCTCGAAGCACAGGCTCTTGGACACCGAGACCGTCTTGTCGCTGTCGGCGTCGGTGACGGCGGCCGGCTCGCACGCGGCCCCGTTCCGTACGCCGCCCGTGCGGTTGGCCTCCGCCATGATGTCGCCGACGCCCACGTTGGGCAGGTCGGCGTCGAGCCTGGAGACGGTGGACTTCAGATACTCGGCGTTGGACGCGACCTGCAACCTGAAGTTGGACAGGTCCAGCGGGGCCGCCGACGCCGCCGGGACGTCCACGGCCACGACCGCGGTGACTCCCAGCACGAGCGTCGAGACGGTGGACAGCACTCTCCGGCGCCACGTCATCGGGTCTCCTCCCGGTCGACTCCTGGCCGCCCCCCCGACGTGCTCAACGTGACACAGAATCCGCCGCCCGCCTATTCCGAAATGTTGTTGCGTAAATCACAGGTGGTCCGCGTTTTGCCGGTACCACCGTTTTCGGACGCCCGCTATCCGGCCCCAGAATGGGTGTATGGGGAAACGTCGGGCGTGTCCGTGCGGGTCGTCGATGCCGTACGCGCAGTGTTGCGGACGGCTGCACGAAGGCGCCGCACAGGCCGAGACGGCTGAGCAGCTCATGCGGTCCCGTTACAGTGCCTTCGCCCTGGGGGAAACGGACTATCTCCTCAGGAGCTGGCATCCCGCGACGCGGCCGCCGCAACTAGAACTCGACCCCGGTCTTCGCTGGCAGCGCCTGGAGATCCTGAGCGTCGCCGACGGCGGGCCGTCCGACCGCAAGGGCACGGTGGAGTTCCGCGCCCACTACGTGCAGGGCGGGCAGGCGGGCGAACTGCACGAGGTCAGCCGGTTCGTCCGGCACGACGACGCGTGGGTCTACGTCCAGGGCAAGGTGCTCTAGCCGTTGCCGTAGCCCCGGCTCCAGCCGTAGCTCTGGTCTAGCGGCGGGCCGTGATGCGGGTCGGCAGGGACGCGAAGCCGCGGTCGTTGGAGGAGTGGACGCGCTTCACGGCGGCTGTGTCGATCTCGTAGTCGGCGATGACGTCGACCAGTTCCCGCAGGGCGATGCGGGCCTCCAGGCGGCCCAGGTTGGCGCCCAGGCAGTGGTGGCGGCCGTTGCCGAACGCGAGGGACGGCCCCGTGTCCCGGTCCAGGTCGAAGCGGTCGGGGTCGGCGAACACCTGCGGGTCGCGGTTGGCCGACCCCACCAGCAGGAGGATGCGCGCGTCCGCCGGGATCTTCACGCCGTGCAGCTCCACGGCCTCGGTGGTGGTGCGGGCCAGGGCCTGCGTGGGCGGGTCCCAGCGCAGGGTCTCCTCGATCCAGTCCTCGACGCGTCCGGCGAAGGCGCGGGCGCGTTCGTCCGGGTGCTTCCAGGCGGCGTGCCAGGCGTTGCCGAGCAGCAGCATCGTGGTCTCGATGCCCGCGCCGACCAGCAGGATCAGCACCCCGACGATCTCCTCGGGGGTGAGCCGGTCGTCGCCCTCGGCGGCGTCCAGCAGGCCCGACAGCAGGTCGTCGCGGCGCTCGCGGGCGCGTTCGACCGTCAGCTCGGTGTAGTAGCCGACGAGCGCGCCGATGGCCTGCAGCGCCTCGGGGGGCAGGTCGGTGGACTCCTCGTCCCGGTACATGATCGCCATGCCGAGGTCGCGCAGCCGGTCGCGGTCGGCCTCGGGCACGCCGACCAGCTCGGAGATCACGTCGGTGGGGAAGCGGCCGGCGAACTCCATCAGGTCGAAGGCGTCGCCGTCCAGCAGCGGTTCCAGGTGCGCGCGGGCGATCTCGCGCAGCCGCGGTTCGAGGGCCTGGACGCGGCGCTGGGTGAAGGCGCGGGAGACCAGGCCGCGCATGCGGGTGTGCTTGGGCGGGTCCATGGCGACGAACGAGAAGAACCGCTCCGCGTCCGGCCCCCAGAACGCGGGCTCGATGCGCAGGCCGTTGCGGCTGGAGAAGCGGTCGGAGTCGCGCAGCGCCGCGAGGATGTCGGCGTGCCGGGACAGCGCCCAGAAGTCGTCCTGCTCGTTGCGGTAGACGGGCGCCTCGTCGCGCAGGCGCGCGTAGACCGGGTAGGGGTCCTCCTGCACGTCGAAGTCGTACGGGCTGTAGAAGAGGTCCATCGCCTACGCCTTCCGGCTCGCCGCACCGTCGCAACGAAGCCGATCATGTCCTGATTTGTACGGACACGCCACCTGTTTGCGTACAAGTTTCATGTTTGAGACAAGTCCGACGCTTCGGTCGGCGCGCGTCCCGGCAGAATGGGACGCGCCTACCCGGCGCCCGCACGCGGCGCTCCAGGCGAACGGGGCGAAACGAGGTCAGCGTGGACAACGAGCAGGCACCCCTGGGGATCGATCCGACCAAGGCGCATCCCAGCCGCAGGTACAACTACTGGCTCGGCGGCAAGGACAACTTCGCCGCCGACCGGGCGTCCGCGGAGATGGTCGCCTCCGGGTTCCCCACGGTACGCCTGGCCGCCCTGGAGAACCGGCGGTTCCTCAGGCGCGCGGTGTCGTACCTGGCCGCCGAGCGCGGCATCAGGCAGTTCCTGGACATCGGCACGGGTCTGCCGTCGGCGGGCAACGTCCACGAGGTCGCCCAGGCGATCGACCCCGGCGCGCGGATCGTCTACGTCGACAACGACCCCATCGTGCTCGTGCACGCCCGCGCGCTGCTCACCAGCGCTCCCGAGGGCGCGACCGCCTACCTGGAGGCGGACCTCCGCGACCCCGACGGGATCATGACGCATCCGGAACTGCACGCCACCCTGGACATGTCGCGGCCGGTGGCGCTGATGCTCGTCGCGATCATGCACTTCCTGCCCGACGACGAGGACCCCTACGGCATCCTCGCCCGGCTGCTGGAACCGCTCCCGCCGGGCAGCCACGTCGTGATCACGCACGCGACCGGCGACCATCTGACGCCCGAGCAGTACGCCGAGGCCGTCGCGGCCAACGAACGCAGCGGAGTGCCGTTCCGGCTGCGTTCCCGGGACGAGTTCGCCCGCTTCTTCACCGGACTCGAACTGCTGCCGCCCGGCATCACCTCGATCGTCGAGTGGCGTCCCGATGACGCGCCGGACGCGCGTTCGCCCGTCGACAAGGTCTCCATGTACGGCGGCGTGGCCCATATCCCCTGATCCGCCCCGAACCGCCTCCGAACCGCCCTTGCGCCGCGCATCGGAAATGTTGGCGCGGGCTTGGTTGGGAATTCGCAGCCCTTCCGCAAGCGTGGGAAACAGAGCCGCGCGCATGACGCCACGCGCATGAGCCGCGCACCTGAGCCATGCACACACCAAGCCACGGGCACGAGCCACGTGCACGACGGAAGGGGAGGGCACCATGAAGGCGAGGCAACGGGTTTACGCGCTCGGCGCGGCCGCGGCCGCGCTGCTGGTCACCGCGCCGGTGGCGGCCGCCGACACCATCGCGCACGACGTCATCCGGGCCGACTCGGCCACGGTGTTGAAGGGCGGGCGGAATGTGGCGGTGAAGGTGACGTACACCTGCACCAAGGGGAACACCCTCAGCGTCGCCGTCGCGCAAAGCGGCGATCAGTTGCCACGGAGGGTCGCCGCGGGGAAAGGCCCCGCCACATGCGATAAGAAGCTCTACACCGTCGAGGTGACGGCCAAGCCCATCGGGACCTTCGTAGGGTGGCAGAAGAAGACGCAGGCGACCGTCGGAGCCGTCATCAGCCAGGCCACCGACGGAAAGGCGCAGCTTCGCGCCAAGGACTCCAGGAGCATGTTCCTTCGATGAGCCCCGGGGGCGCGGCGGCTCAGGGTGAGCGCACCCCCGCCAGGCTCTCGGCGTGGTCGCGGTAGCGGCGGTAGGGGCCCTGGTACTGCTCGGCGCGGCCGGTGGGGGCGACGACGGCGTCGGTGGTGACGGGTGGCGGGGGCATGGGAAGTCCCGCGGCTGACGCGGCGAGCATGGCCGCCCCCACGGCCGACGCGCTGCGCACCCCTACGGGACGCAGGGGGATTCCCAACACGTCGGCGAGCAGCGCACGGAAGCCGGGGGTGGCGATTCCGCCCCCGACGAGACGTGCGTGTTCCAGCGGTGCCCCGGGGACGGACGGCAGTTCCTCCAGGGCGTGCCGGATCGCGAACGCCACCCCCTCGACGGCGGCCTGGGCCAGGGACGCGCGGTCGCTGGCGAGATCCAGGCCGAGCCATGCGCCACGAGCCTGGGCGTTGAGCACGGGGGAACGTTCACCGGTCAGGTACGGAACGAACGTCACCCCGCCCGCGCCCGGGGGGCCGTCCGCCGCCGCGTACAACTCCTCCCAGCTCAGGCCAAGCACGCGTCGTGCCCAGCCCAGGGCGAGCCCCGCGTTCTGCACGGCCGCCATCGCGTACCACCGGTTGTCCTCCGCCGCGGAGCGGTACAGGTGCGTACGCGGGTGCGGAGTGACGACGGGGTCGTGGACGGGACGAACGATCTGCGCGCCCGTCCCCACGGAAATCTGCAGGTCCCCCGGGTCGGTGAGCCCGGTGGCCAGCAGAGCCGCCGCCGTGTCCGCCGCACCGACCGCTACGGGAACACCCGCGTCGACGCCCGAGAGCCCACCGCCCGAAAGCCCTCCGGCCCGTTCGCCGGAGGGACGTACGGGCGGCAGCAACGCGGCGTCCAGGCCGACCCCCGTGACGACGTCCTCCGCCCA
This sequence comes from Actinomadura miaoliensis, assembly GCF_039536785.1. NCBI lineage: Bacteria > Bacillati > Actinomycetota > Actinomycetes > Streptosporangiales > Thermomonosporaceae > Actinomadura > Actinomadura miaoliensis. The sequence continues at coordinate 55,540 of NZ_BAAAZG010000002.1, read as the reverse complement.
ACGGTCACCGGGGACGTCCCACAGCAGCGTGGCCGAGGCGTCGGACGGGTCCGTGGCGAACGCCCCGCCGGTGAGGCGATGACGCAACCAGTCCTTGGGAAGCAGGGCCGCACGCGCCCGCTCGTAGGCGGCGGGCTCGTTCCGCCGCACCCACAGCAGCAGCGGCCCCGCCATGCCGGGGGCCAGCGGGTTCGCGAGCTTGTGCCGGAGCGGATCCGGTAGCTCCTCCCACGCGGACACTTCGGACGTGGCGCGGGAATCGGCCCACAGCAGCGCGGGCCGTACGGGCGAACCGTCCTCGTCGGCGAGCACCAGGCCGTGCATCTGCCCGTCCAGGCCGACGCCGGCGACCTCCAGCGCGCCGGACGACAGCACCTCCCCCAGCGCCGCGACGACCGCGTCCCACCAGTCCTCGGGGCGCGTCTCCGCCTGCCCCGGGGCCGGGCTGCGCACGGGATACTCGCGGGCCGCCTCGGCGTGGACCACGCCGTCCAGCCCGAGCGCCACCACCTTGACGCCGCTCGTGCCGAGGTCGACGCCGACCAGGACGGGAACGCCCATGGAACAGCCCGCGCCCTCAGCCCCGCGCCGCCGCCAGGCCCGAGGCGATGAACTCGCGGGCGTGCCGGGCCAGGTCGGCGCCGTCCTGCCACAGGTTCCGCCAGACGGCCAGGTCGTTGGACAGGGCGGGGGACACCACCGCCGACGAGAAGCTCTCGAACGTGATCACGCCGTCGTAGCCGGAGCGGGCCAGCGCGGCGAAGAACTGCGGGAAGTCGACGGTGCCGGTGCCGAGGTAGCCGCGGTGGCTCTCGCCGATGTGCACGTAGCCGAGCCGCGCCCCGCACGTCTCGACCGGGGCGGCGAAGTCGGGTTCCTCGATGTTCATGTGGTAGGTGTCCAGGTGCACCACCACGTTGTCGGCGCCGACCTCGTCGATCAGCTCCAGCGCCTGCTCGGCGGTGTTGAGGATGTTGCTCTCGTACCGGTTGACGACCTCCAGGCCGAGCGTGATGCCGTCGGCCGCCGCCTTCTCGGCCAGGCGCGCCAGCCCGTCCACGCAGTTGCGGCGCCCCTGCGGGGTGGCCGGCCCGGGGTACTTGCCGAGCGCCGAGTAGATGACGCCGCCCAGGTATCCGGCGCCCACGCCGCGGGCGAGCGACAGCGCGTCGTCCAGCAGCTCGGCGCCGCGCCGCGCGACCTCGGGGTCGGGGCTGGAGATGTCGGCGTCGAAACGCAGGCCGAGCGAGCACGCCACCTCAAGACCGTGCTCGTCCAGCAGCCGCCGTGTCATGCCGGTGTCGACGGAGGACGGCACCGGCACCGAAAGCTCGATCAGGTCGAACCCGGCGCGCGCCGTCTCGGCGATCGCGCGCCGCGCCTCGTCCTCGTCCCAGCCGCCCGTCCACACCAGCGCGTGCACGCCCAGCTTGTTCATGTCGCTCCCCCCTCACTCCCGGCTTTCATGCGGCGGCCACGGCGCCCGCGGCGACGAGCGCGTTCGCCGTGGGCGCCGTGACGCGCCGGTCGCCCACCCTACGACGAGAAGGCGGAGGCGCCGCAGGTTCCCCTCCGCCGGGGGCGGAGGGGAACCTGCGTGTCAGGGGGAGGGGAGGTCGTCAGCCGCCGCGACCGTCAGCGGCGGCGGAGGTAGACGTACTCGTAGCCCTGGTTGCCGTTCCACCAGTCGCTTGTACGCCAAGCCGACCAGCGGCCCGGGGTGCAGCTCCTGACCTTCACCCGGGTGCGGACGGAGTGCCGGTCCCAGCTGTAGCCGATCGCTCCGCGCGCCACGGCGCACCTGCCGTCGGCGCGGGTGTCCTTGACCCGCAGGTAGATGAAGGTCTGCTGCGTGCCCGGCATGTCCCGCCGGCACTCGTAGTACTCCATCCGGGCACCCCTGATCGGATCCGGGTTGCCCTTCCAGCAGTTCTCCCGGAGTGCGGTCGTCGTGCGGGCGGGGCCGGCGGCGGTGGACGTGGTGGAGGACACGGTGGAGACGGTGGCCGCGGGGGCGTCGGACGGCGGGGCGAGGGCCACCAGTCCGGTGCCCAGGGCCGCGCCCGCCACGACGCGGGCGGCAGTGGAGAGCTTCATGGCTGTTTCTCCTTTTGAAGGTTTTTTGTCGGTGACCGGATATGCTCCCGGGTGCTGTGACCGGTCTTTCTTGGATCGGTTCTAACGGCTGAAAGTTGTCCGGTGTCGGTGAGTGGACACCGGACAACAGCCGCCGGACAATGGGCGCAGCGACGTGACCATGTGGGGTGGCGATGCCTCGTCCTGAACGGCCGCTGGACGATGACGGCGGGGTGGTGACGCGATTCGCCGCGGATCTGCGTCTGCTGCGGGCGAAAGCGGGTTCCCCGCCCTATCGCGAGCTGGCGCGGCGGGCGCATTACTCGGCGTCCACGCTGGCAGACGCGGCGTCCGGACGTAGATTGCCCAGTTTGACGGTCACGCTCGCATATGTCCAGGCTTGCGAGGGTGACACCGCGGAATGGGAGGAGCGGTGGCGGCGGGCGGCCGCGGAACTGGCGGCCGACAATTCCGACGAGCCCGACGAATCCGCAGATTCACGGTCCATCACATCCGGGCCCGCCGGTGATCCGGAAAGAATCCCCTATGCGGGTCTTTCGGCCTTTCAGCCGGAGGATTGTGAATGGTTCTTCGGCCGGGAGCGCCTCACCGACGATCTGGTCCGCCGCGTCCGTTCGCGGCGGTTTCTGGCCATGTTCGGGGCGTCCGGCTCGGGGAAGTCCTCGCTGCTGCGCGCCGGGCTGCTGGCACGGATCCGCGCCGAGACGGAGGCGGCCGGCGCCGCGTGGCCCACCGTGCTGCTGACCCCCGGCCCGCATCCCCTGGACGAGTGCGCCGTGTCGCTGGCGGGGCTCGGCGGCGGCTCGGCGCCCGCGCTGCGCAAGGAGCTGGCCGTGGACGAGCGCGCGCTGCACCTGGCGGTGCTGGAGGCGCTGGCCGGGCACCCCGCGGACGTCGACCTGCTGCTGGTGGTCGACCAGTTCGAGGAGGTCTTCACGCTGTGCGCCGACGACTCCGAGCGCGCCCGGACCATCGCCGCCCTGCTCGCCGCCGTCCACGCCCCCAACAGCCGCACCCGGGTGGTCCTCGGCGTCCGCGCCGACTTCTACGCCCGCTGCTCCCAGCATCCGGACCTGGTGGAGGCGTTGAGGGACGCCCAGGTGCCGGTGGGGCCGATGACGACCGACGAGCTGCGCCGGGCGATCACCCAGCCCGCCGTCCGGGCCGGATGCGTCGTCGAGGGCGCCCTGCTGGCCCGGGTGATCGCCGACGCGGGCGGCCAGGCCAACGCGCTGCCGCTGGTGTCGCACGCGCTGCGCGAGACGTGGCGCCGACGCCGCGGCAACACCCTCACCCTGGCCGGCTACGAGGCCGCCGGAGGCATCCGGCACGCCCTGTCCCGCACCGCCGAGGCCGTCCACACCGGCCTGACCGCCGAGCAGCGGCGGCTGGCCCGCGGCGTCTTCCTGCGCCTGGTCGCCCTCGGCGACGGCACCGGGGACACCAAGCGGCGCGTCCACCGCGACGAGCTGGGCGCCGGGCGCCCCGACGTCGACGCGGTGCTGGACGCGCTGGCCCGCGCCCGGCTGGTCACGCTGGACGCCGACACCGTCGAGATCACGCACGAGGCGTTGCTGGACGCCTGGCCGCGCCTGCGCCGCTGGCGCGACGAGGACCGCGCCGACCTGCTCACCCACCAGCGGCTGGCGGAGGCCGCCCTCGCCTGGGACCGCGAGAACCGCGACCCGGGCCTGCTGTACCGGGGCAGCCGCCTGGCCGCCGCCACCGAGTGGGCCGACCGGCACCGCGACGACGTCCTGCTCGGCGACCGCCTGCGCGACTTCCTCGCCGACTCGGCCCGGCACGAACGGCGCGCCGCCGTCGTGCGCCGCGCCGCCGTCGCCGCGCTGGCCGCGCTGGCGCTGCTCGCCTCGGTGACCGCCGCCGTCGCCGTCCAGCAGCGCTCGGCGGCCAGGACCGAACGCGACCGGGCCACCGCCGAGCGGATCATGACCGCGGCGGACCACGTCGCGAACACCGACCCGTCGCTCGCCGCCCGGCTCGACCTGGCCGCCTACCGCCTGCGCCCCACCAGGCTGGCGCGCACCGACCTGCTCGACACGCAGAACATTGCCCTGTCCAGGCCGCTGACCGGGCACACCCAGGCGGTCTACGCGGTCGCCTACAGCCCGGACGGCCGCACCCTGGCCACGGCCGGGGTCGACACCACCATCCGCCTGTGGGACACCTCCGACCCGGCACGTCCCCGCCCGCTGGGGCCGCCGCTGACCGGGCACTCCAGCTCGGTCAACTGGCTGCAGTTCAGCCCCGACGGCCGGACCCTCGCCAGCGCCGGCCGCGACCGTACGGCGCGGCTGTGGGACGTGTCGGACCCCGCTCGTCCCAAGGCGCTGGGGCAGCCCCTAACCGGCCACACCGGCTACGCGTTCTCGGTGTCGTTCAGCGGCGACGGCGGCACCCTCGTCACCGCCGGGTACGACCGGACGGTGCGGCTGTGGGACGTCCGCGACCCCGCCCGTGCCAAGCCCCTCGGCGAGCCGCTCACCGGCCACACCGACTCGGTCGCGTCCGCGGCGTTCAGCCGTGACGGCCGCACGGTCGCCAGCGCGGGCCACGACCACACGATCCGGCTGTGGAACGTCACCGACCGCGCGCACCCCACCCTGTGGAGGCCGCCCCTCACCGGCCACCGTGAGGACGTGTACGCGGTCGCGTTCTCCCCCGACGGCCGCACCCTCGCCAGCGTCGGCGACGACCGCACGGTGCGGTTGTGGGACGTCTCTGACCCCGCCCGTGCCAGGCCCCTCGGCAGGCCGCTGACCGGTCACACCGACACGATCCTCGCCGTGAACTTCAGCCCCGACGGCCGGACCCTCGTCACCGGCGGCGCCGACCACACCCTCCGCCTGTGGGACGTGTCCGACCCGGCCCGGCCGGGACGCCTGGGGCCGCCCCTGGTCGGCCACACCGGTTTCGTCGTCTGGGCCGTGTTCAGCCCCGACGGCCGCTGGCTGGCCAGCGCGGGCAACGACCGCACCGTGCGGCTGTGGAACCTGCCGCAGACCGCCCTGACGGGCCACACCGGCACCATCAACGCGGTGGCCTACGCACGCGACGGCCGCACCATCGCCACGGCCTCCGACGACCGCACCGTACGGCTCTGGGACCCCCGGTCCCGCCGACCCTGGGGGCCGCCCCTGACCGCGCACACCGACGACGTCACACGCGCGGTGTTCACCCCTGACAGCCGCATACTCGCCACCGCCGGCCGCGACCGTACGGCGCGGTTGTGGGACGTGTCCGATCCCGCCCGTCCACGCCCGCTGGCGTCGATCCCCATCGGGGACGCAGCCGCCGCCGACGCGCTGGCGTTCCACCCCAGCGGACGCGTCCTGGTGACCGGAGGGCGCGACTTCACGCTCAGGCTGTGGGACGTGTCCGACCCCTCGCACCCCACGAGGCTGGGGCAGCCCCTCACCGGGCACATCAGCAAGCTGCACTGGGCCGCGTTCAGCCCCGACGGACGCACCCTCGCCGGCAGCAGTTCCGACGACAAGGTGCGGTTGTGGGACGTCCACGACCCGGCACGCCCCCGCGCGTTGCCGCCCATCGTCACCGGCGACAAGGGCGGGATCCTGTGGGGCGCCTTCTCCTCCGACGGCGGGCTCCTGGCCACGGCGGGCGCCGGTCACGCCGTCCAGTTGTGGAACGTGCGCGACCCCGCACGTCCCGTCGCGCCGGGGCACCCCCTGACCGGGCACAGCCTGCCCGTGCGCTGGGTGGGGTTCGGCCCGGACGGCCGCACCCTGGCCAGCGCCGGCGACGACGGCACGGTGCGGCTGTGGAACGTCTCCGTCCCGTCCCGCGCCTACCCGTCCGGCAACCCCCTGACCGGGGGCCACACCGGCGCCCTCGACAGCGCCGCCTACAGCCACGACGGCCGCACCATGGCCACCGCCGGGGACGACCGCGTCCTGCGCGTGTGGTCCACCGACCTTGACCAGGCGATCAACCGGATCTGCGCCACCACCGACGGGTCCTCGTTGCGCAAGTGGTCGCGGCGTTTCTCCCTCCCCGCCGCCTGCGGCTGAACCACCCGCGCGGCATCGGGCACCGTTCGCGGCCCGGACACCGGCGGGCCGCCCACGCGTCCGGCGGCCGTCATCGCGGCGCTGGAGAAAGCTCCCATGAACACCGACACTCGTGGCGGCGGCATCGGCCGCCGCCGGTTCCTGCGGGGCGGCGCGGTCGTGGGCGGCGGCGCGCTGGCGAGTTCCCTGCTGCCGCCGTCCGTGCACGCGGCGCTCGCCCTGCCCGTACGCCCCGGCGGGCTGAAGGCCATCGAGCACGTGGTCTTCCTCATGCAGGAGAACCGCTCGTTCGACCACTACTTCGGACGGCTGCGCGGCGTGCGCGGCTTCTCCGACCGCAACGCGCTCCGGCTTCCCGGCGGCGGCTCGGTGTTCGAGCAGCCCTCGGCGGGCGGCGGCACGGTGCTGCCGTTCTCCCTGCGCGAGGCGGCCCGGACGGCGGGCCGGGACCCGCAGTGGATGGGCGACCTGCCGCACGGCTGGCCGGACGGGCAGGCCGCGCACGCCGACGGCTGGAACAACGGCTGGATCGGGGCCAAGACCCCGGCGACCATGACGTACCTGGAACGCTCCGACATCCCGTTGCAGTACGAGCTCGCCGACACGTTCACCATCTGCGACGCCTACCACTGCTCGGTGTTCAGCTCCACCAGCCCGAACCGCAACTACTTCGTCTCCGGGTACACCGGCTTCGAGGCGGACGGCTCGCGCGCGGTCACCAACGCCGCCTACTCCGACGCGCACCCCGGCTACACGTGGACGACGTACGCCGAGCTGCTGGAGAAGGCCGGGGTGTCCTGGCAGGTCTACCAGGAGTGGGACAACTTCACCGACAACAACATCGAGTTCTTCGCCTCGTTCAAGCGCATCGCCGCCAAGGTGATCCCGTCCCGGTACAAGTCCATCGAGTCGTTCTACGGCGCCGTGCAGGGCGCGGACGCCGCCGCCCGCGAGCGCCTCCTCGAGGACCTGGACGCCAAGGTCGCGGCCCTGCCCGCCGCCGAGCGCCGCCTGTTCGAACGGGCGCTGCGCCGCCACGAGCCCGGCAGCCTGGCCGCCCGCTTCCGCGCCGACGTGGCGGCCGGGCGGCTGCCCAAGGTGTCGTACCTGGTGCCGGCGTCGGTCGACTCCGAGCACCCCGGGGCGTCGTCGCCGATCCAGAGCGCTCGCATCACCTACGACATCCTCGACGCCCTCGCGTCCCACCCGGAGGTGTGGTCGTCCACGGCGCTGTTCATCACCTACGACGAGAACGACGGCCTGTTCGACCACGTGCCGCCGCCGATCCCGCCGTCCTCGGCCGCCGACGAGTTCACCGGCGGCAAGCCGATCGGGCTGGGCTTCCGCGTCCCGATGATCGTGGTGTCGCCGTGGTCGGTGGGCGGGTTCGTCAACTCGCAGGTGTTCGACCACTCGTCGCTGGTGCGGTTCACCGAACGCTGGCTGGGCGTGCGCGCGCCGCACATCAGCGACTGGCGCCGTACCGTGGCGGGCGACCTGACCTCGGCGTTCGACTTCCGTTCCGCCGGACGCCCGCCGAAGCTGACCCGGCCCGGCGACGTTCCGCCGTTCACCGGCCGCTGGCGTCCGACCCCGCCCGCCGACCAGCGCATGCCGTCGCAGGAGCCGGGCACCCGCCCCGCCCGCCCCCTGCCGTACCAGCCGGAGGCGTCGGCGCGTGTCACGGGCCGGACGCTGCGCGTCGACCTCGCCAACCGCGGATCGGAGAGCGTGCACTTCGCCCTCTACCCGTACGCGGGCGAGTTCCCGAACCCCCGGCACTTCGACGTGTCGCGCACCGAACGCGCCGACATCCCCCTCAACGGCGACGCCTACGACCTGACGCTCATCGGCCCGAACGGCTTCCGCCGCGAATTCGCCGGAAGTGTGCGCGACACCGCCGAGGTGACGTCGACGCCCGGCGCCGACCTGCGCATCACCCTCCGCAATACCGGCCGCACCGCCCTGACCTTCCGGCTCGCGGCCCTGGCCTACGGCAACCGCCGCCGTGAGATCACCGTCCCCGCCGGTCAGAGCCGCACCGTCAACTGGCACACCCGCCGGGGCTGGTACGACGTCGAGATCACGATCCGCGGGGAGAAGACCTTCCGCCGCCGCCTGATGGGCCACGTCGAGAACGGCCGCCCCAGCGTCTCCGGCTGACGGTGAACAGGCGGGGCCGGGCAGGCCGGCCCCGCGCCGCCGCCGTGGTCGTACGGCGGCATCAACCGATCGGCTGATGGCGGGACGAGCGCCTCGGGCGATGTGGGCGGGCACCGCCCGAGGCGATCCTCGGACCATGCCCATCATCGAAGTCAACGGCCTGCGCAAGGCCTACGGCGGCCGTCCCGTGGTGGACGACGTCACGTTCGCCGTCGAGGAGGGGGAGATCTTCGGGATCCTCGGCCCGAACGGCGCCGGCAAGACCACCACCGTCGAATGCGTGGAGGGCCTGCGCGAACCCGACGCCGGCGCCGTCCGCGTCGCCGGCCTCGATCCGCGCACCGACCGCGACCAGCTCACCCGCACCCTCGGCGTGCAGCTCCAGGAGAGCGAACTCCAGGAGAAGCTGACCGTGCGGGAGGCCCTGGAGCTCTACGGCGCCTTCTACCCGGACCCGGCCGACTGGCGCGGACTCGCCGAACGCCTCGGCCTCACCGGCAAGCTCACCACCCGATTCGGCAGGCTGTCCGGCGGCCAGAAGCAGCGCCTGTTCATCGCCCTCGCCCTCATCGGCCGCCCCAGGGTCGTCGTGCTGGACGAGCTGACCACCGGTCTCGACCCGCGCGCCCGCCGCGACACCTGGAAGCTGATCGAGGAAGTCCGCGACTCCGGCGTCACCGTCCTGCTCGTCACGCACTTCATGGAGGAGGCCCAGCGGCTCTGCGACCGGATCGCGGTGTTCAAGCAGGGCCGGGTCGCCGCGCTCGACACCCCGTCCGGCCTGATCCGCCGCAGCTCCGGCGGCACCGTGATCTCGTTCGCGCCGTCCCGGCCCCTGGACGACGGCGACCTGGCCGGCCTGCCCGAGGCCGCCACCATCGAACGCCGGAACGGCCACCTCACCATCCACGGCACCGACACGACCGTCAACGCGGTCATCTCCCTGCTCGCCCGCCACCAGATCACCGCCCGCCAGCTCCGGGTCACCGACTCCACGCTGGACGACGCCTTCCTCGAACTCACCGAAGACCGGGAGAACTGACGTGTCCGTGTCCACCGCCGTCCTCAAGGCGGAACTGCGGCTCTTCGGCCGCGAGCCGTTCACCCTGTTCTGGATCGTCGTCTTCCCCAGCGTCCTGCTGACGATCCTCGGCCTGATCCCGTCGTTCCGGGACCCGGACCCCGAGCTCGGCGGGGGCCGGGTCATCGACCTGTACGTCCCGGTCAACGTGCTGCTCGCCATGATCATGGCCGGGATCCAGGCGCTGCCGCCCGTCCTGTCCGGCTACCGCGAACGCGGCATCCTGCGCCGCATGTCCACCACCCCCGTACGGCCCGCCGCGCTGCTGACCGCGCAGATCGTCCTGCACTTCGCGGCGGCCCTGGGCTCGTCGCTGCTGGTGGTCGCGGTCGGCCGGCTGGCGTTCGACGTGGCGTTGCCCGGTCACCTTCCCGGCTACCTGCTGGCGCTCCTCCTCGGCGCCCTCGGCGCGCTCGCCATGGGCGCCGCGGTCACCGCGGTCACGCCCACCACCAAGGCCACCACCGTCGTCGGCTCGCTCGCCGTCTTCCCGATGATGTTCGTCGCCGGTGTCTGGGTCCCCGTCCAGACCATGCCCGAGCTGCTGCGTCACATCGTCGAGTACTTCCCGTTCGGCGCCGCGTCCCAGGCCCTCCACCAGGCCGCCGACGGCGCCTGGCCTGACTGGACGCACCTCGGCGTCACCGCCGCCTGGGCCGCCGTCCTGATCGCGGCCGCGGTGCGCTGGTTCCGCTGGGAATAGGAAAATACTCGCGATGGCGACGATCCAGGAGCAGTGGGAACGGTTCTACCGGTGGGGACCGTTCGGCCTGCTGTCCCTCGCGACCTTCCTGGCACTGCTCGTCCGGGAACTCGTCATGTCGCCGGGGGAGCAGCGGACGGCCGCGCCCCTCATCCTCACCGCGGTGGCCCTCCAGATCTTCCACGTCGCCGAGAAGATCCCGGGCCACATCTACTTCTGGACCCGTACCGTCCTCGCCTTCGCCCTGTCCTGGCTGAACCCCTTCTACAGCGTTTACGCCGTACTCGGGTACTTCGACGCCCCTCGCTACCTGACCCGCCGCTGGGCCCGCGCCGGATCGTTCGCCACGGCGGTCACCATGGCCGGGGCCCAGGCGGGCGGGCTGCCGCCGGAGAGTCCAGGCCACCTGGCGGCCTTCGGCGGCCTCCTCGTCCTGAACTCCGGGCTCGTCTTCGTCATCGGCGGCATCGCCGACAGAGAGACCGAGCAGGCCCGCGTCCAGGCGGAGACCATCACCGAACTCGAACGGACCAACGCCCGTCTGGAACAGGCCCTCGCCGAGAACGCCGCCCTCCAGGCCCAGCTCATCGTCCAGGCCCGTGAAGCCGGCGTCGCCGACGAACGCCGCCGCCTGGCCGCCGAGATCCACGACACCATCGCCCAGGGCCTGACGGGCATCATCACCCAACTCCAGGCCGCCGAGGAGAGCGAGCACGTCCGCCGCGCCACCGACCTCGCCCGGGAGAGCCTCCGCGAGGCCCGCCGCTCCGTCCAGGACCTCGCGCCCACCCAACTGGAGCACGACACGCTCCCCGACGCCCTCAAGAAGATCACCGATGGCAGGGCCGACCTCACCGTCACCGGAAGGGAGGAACCCCTGCACGACGAGCTGGAGGCCACCCTCCTGCGCATCGCCCAGGAGGCCCTCGCCAACGCCACCCGCCACGCGCACGCGAACCGCATCGGCGTGACCCTCTCCTACATGGACGACGAGGTGACGCTCGACATCCGCGACGACGGCCGGGGCTTCACCCGCCCCTCGCGCGGCTTCGGCCTGACCGCCATGCGGGAACGCGCCGAACGCGTCGCCGGCTCCCTGGAGATCGAGTCCGAACCCGGCCGGGGCACGGCCGTCTCCGTCCGCGTACCGTTGATCCGCCATGGCTGACATCACCGTGCTGATCGTCGACGACCACCCTGTGGTCCGGGACGGGCTGCGCGGCATGTTCGCCGCGACCACCGGCTTCCGCGTTCTGGGCGAGGCCGCCGACGGCCGTCAGGCCGTGGCGCTCGCCGAACGGCTCCGCCCCGACGTCGTCCTGATGGACCTGCGGATGCCCGGCGGAGGCGGCGTGGAGGCCATCACCGAGCTCACCCGCCGCGGCCTGCCCTGCAAGGTCCTCGTCCTCACCACCTACGACACCGACACCGACACGATCCCGGCGATCGAGGCCGGCGCCACCGGCTACCTCCTCAAGGACGCCCCCCGCGACGACCTCTTCAACGCCGTGCGCGCCGCCGCCGAAGGCCGCACCGTGCTGTCCCCGGCCATCGCCTCCCGCCTGGTCTCCCGCGTGCGGGAACCCCGCAGCGAGTCCCTGACCACCCGCGAACTGGAGATCCTGCGCCTGGTGGCCCGAGGCACCAGCAACCGGGAGATCGCGGCGGAACTGTTCATCAGCGAGGCCACGGTCAAGACGCACCTCACCCACATCTACGCGAAGCTGGACGTCAAAGACCGAGCCGCGGCGGTGGCCGTCGCCTACGACCGGCATCTGCTGCCCTGACACGCTGTCGCGGCGACAGGCCCGGCTCGCGGTGCGAGGGGTCAGGAGGCGACAGAGACGACGTGCCGCACCGACGTCTCGTCATTGACCAGGTCGAGCATGCAGGCCGCCAGGTCCGCGCGCCTGGTGGTCATGCCGCCGCGGACGCTGCGGTCGACGGCCGTTCGCCGCCGGGCGCTGCGCGGACCGTCGACCAGCCGGGCTGGCCGCACGATCGTCCAGTCGAGCGTGGAGGCGCGCAGTAGCCTCTCGGCCTCCCGCAGGTCGTCGTAGGGGGCCCGGAGTATCCGCTGGATCAGCGGTTTCACCAGGTACCGGGCGGCGAGGCCGTCGCCCGCGTCGCTCTCCAGCCCGCCTGCGCTCACGAACAGCACGCGGCCGGTGCCGCCCGTCGCCCGGATGATGGCGCGGGCCCCGTCGGAGCACACCGTCGTCGGCGCGCGCCCGGCCCGCGAACCGAGCGCGGACATCACCGCGTCGGCGTCCTTGACCGCCGCCGCCAGCGCGTCATGGTCGGCGAGTTCGGCCCGCACGACGGTGACGCGGTCGCGGACGGCGTCCGGCAGCCCGTCCGGGTTCCGCACCACCACGGTGACCTCGTGCCCCGCCTCCAGAGCCTGGTCCAGCAGCGCACGCCCGGTGCCCCCGGTGGCGCCCAGAAGGGTGAGTCGCATTCCTTCATTATTCGCAGCGATTCGGCTCGGCCCCCTGGGCCCCCGGGGCGTGCGCCCGCCGCTTCACTTCCTGCTCGTGGTCGAGATGTCCGGGCGGAGCGTCGCGTGAAATGCTCGGCCGTCCGCCGGACACTCCCTCGTCGTCGGTCATCAGCGCCCCGGCACGGCGGCGCTCCGGAAGGAGACGGCTTGGGAAACGAACGTTCGGCCCGTTTCGAGGAGCTGTACGCGGCTCACCTCGGACACGTCACGGGCTATGTGCGCAGACGCACGGACGACCCCGACGACGCCGCCGATGTGATCGCCGAGACGTTCCTCGTCGCCTGGCGCCGCCTCGACGACGTCCCGCGAGGCGACGCCGCGCGCTTCTACCTGTACGGCGTCGCCCGGCGCGCACTGGCCAACCAACGCCGCGGGGAACGGCGGCGCCGGGACCTGACCGCCAGGATCGCCGGGGACCTCGCCGCCGACCTGGCGGCCGCCCCCGCCCCGCACCCGGCGCGGCCGGAGATCGGCGCGGCGTTCCGGGCGCTGTCCGCCAGCGACCGTGAACTGCTCGGCCTCGCCACCTGGGAGGGACTGGACAACGGGCAGATCGCCACGGTGCTCGGCGTCTCCCGCAACGCGGTCCGCATCAGGCTGCACCGCGCCCGCCGCCGCTTCGCCAAGGAACTGCAACGCCGGGGCGCCGACCACACGACCGTCCCCGCATTCGTCACGCGCTCGAAGGGAGAGCCCGCATGACCAACGACCTGGACGTCCTCCTCCACCAGGCCGCACCGCTGAGCGACGACGAGGCCGTGCGGCCGGTACGCCCCGAGACGCGCGAGGCGCTGTTCGCACAGATCACCGCCGACACCGGCACCGAGGCGCCGGCGCCCCGCCGCCGGTGGCGCTGGACCCTCGGCGTTCCGCTCGTCGCGGCGGGCGCCTGCGCCGCCGCCGCCGCGTTGATCCTGTCGCCGACGCCTTCTGCACCGGACCCGCGTGCCGTTCCGTCCACGAGCGCCCGGCCCGGGACGTTCGACCCGAAGCCGGTCGCCGCGCTCAGCTTCGTCCGCCGCGAACGCTACATCGAGGTCAGGATCAAGGACCCGGTGGCCGACCCGCAGCGCTACCGGCGGGAGTTCGCCGCCCACGGGATGAAGATCAACCTCACCATGGTCCCGGCGTCCCCGAGCGTGGCCGGTCAGGTGGTCATGCAGGACGGCGGTGAGACGATCAAGCTGATCGAGGAGAAGGGCTGCTACTCCGGAGGCGGCGGCGACGTCTGCGTCCGCGGGCTGCGCGTCCCCATCGGCTTCAAGGGCGAGGCCACGATCGCCATCGGCCGTCCCGCCCGTCCCGGCGAGCCGTACAACAGCACCAACAGCGCGTTCACCCCCGGCGAGGCGCTGCACTGCCTGGACATCCGCGGCCTGACCGTGGACGAGGCCGTCGAACGGATCAAGAAGCGCAAGGTGACGGCGACCGTCTTCAACTACGACACCGGCGGCCCGCAGGGTTACGTCAACGTCGGACGGGACAAGATCCCCGGCGACTGGTACGTGACGGACGCGAACCCCCACGCGCCGGGCGAGGTCATGCTGTTCGTCCAGAAGGACCGTCCGACCGGCAAGCGCGAAAACGAACTCCTCTTCCGCAACTGCCCCCGCTAGTGCGCTGACCACTCACGTTCACCGGGGCGAGCGAGACTCCGACCACCCGGTCCGCCATGCCGACCGCAGGTGTTTCGCCTTCGACCAGTTCGGGCCGCTGTCGATCCGTCCCCGCCACGGCACCTCCTGGGCCGGGCGGGGACGGCCGGATCGGCTGCCGGCGACCTACCGCCGAACCCATGGCGTCCGCTGCTTCAACGCCAACGCTCGCCATCCCGACGTGCCGGCCGCCCAAGGCCGGCGACGCTGGGGCGGCCCCCGCCCCAATGCCGCGTGACCGAACACGGTGAGCGTTCATGGACACCGCTCTAGCCGTGGAAGGTCGTGACCGTTTCGAGCGCAGCCCGTTCGGTCGTGACGTGGTTCACCGGCGCGGCCTCGTCGGCGTAGCCGAAGGAGATGCCCAGGAGCAGGTGTCCCCCGGTGACTCCGAGTTCGGCGCGGACTGTTTCGGCATAGAAGCTCAGCAGCCCCTGCGGACAACTCGCCACGCCATACGCGGTCATCGCCAGGAGCAGGGTCTGCATGTAGGCACCGACGTCAGCGGCCAGCCGAGCCCCGCCGTCCCCGGTGACGAACAGGAACGCAGCGTGCGGTGCGCCGTAGAAGCGCAGGCTCTCCGCGTCGTAGGCCGCCCGCGCCTCGTGATCGTCAGGACCGATGCCCAGCGCTCCGTACAGCCGGGCACCGAACGCTGCCCGGCGCGCCTGGTGCACCTGTGAGTACATGTCCTCTGAATACGGAAAGTCGACCGAGATGCGCTTCTCGGCGTGGGCCGCCTGCAAGGCGTCCGCCAGGCGTTCCCGTGGGGCGCCGCTCACCACCTCCACCCGCCAGGGCTGCGCGTTGGAGTTGGACGGTGCGGCGCCGGCCAGCGAGAAGATCGCACGCATCGTGTCTTCGGGCACCGCTTCCGGACGGAACGCGCGGGTCGCGTGACGCCCGCGTATCAGCTTCTCCGCACAGCCACTCAGCTCCGTGGGGGCAGGCAGGCTCATGGAACACACTCCTCGACAGCGATCGATGTAAACGGAAGCGTTTACATGGCGGGACGTTAGCAGGCCTGCCCTATCGAAGTAAACGCAGGCGTATACTTCATGTGTGACTGCGACGACTGCGGCATCCCAAGGGCGAGGACGCGGCGGGCGAGAGCGCATCCTGGCCGCCAGCGCCCGGTTGTTCGCGACCCAGGGGATCAACGCGACCGGCATGGAGCAGGTCGCGGAGGAAGCACCGGTGTCCAAGCGCACGCTCTACGCGCATTTCAGGACCAAGAGCGACCTGGTGATCGCCTACCTCCAGGACCTCGCCTCGTCGGGGGCCACTCTGGAAAGCGTGCTGACCCGCGAGGACATCCCCCCGCGGGAGCGGATCCTCGGGCTGTTCGACCAGCCCGTGCCGGACACGGCCCCAGTGCGCGGGTGCCCGTTCATCGATGCCGCTGCGGAGTTCCCCGACCCGGAGAGCGCGGTCCATTCCTACGCCCGCGAACAGAAGCTGCGGATGGTCCGGCTCGTCACCGCGCTGGTGACGGAGCTGGGCTGCCGCGAACCCGCCGCACTCGCCGAACAACTGGTCACCCTCGCGGACGGGGCGGCCAGTCGCGCCATGGTGCTCGGCGAACCGGACTACGGCCGGCACGCACGGGCGGCAGCGGAGATCCTCCTCGCGCACGCCCTGCCGACCACGACCTGACACGGCGGACTTCGGTGTCGCAACAGCCGCCTGCGCGGCTCCGGAACGGGGAGGCCCGGATGCCGCGCTGCCGCCCCCGGGACCGCGCCGCGGCCGACGCTGTCCGGTTTCGTTCCGGCGACGCAGCGGGCGACGCCCGGGACGCGGATCTCGCCGTTGTGCTCGAAGGCGCGCACGCTCGCGAGGGCGTGGGCCCGGATCCGCTCCCGGGCAGGTGCCCGGCGGGCTTGAGCACGCGGGCGAACTCGGCGGTCGCTCGGGTCGTGTCGGAGAGGAACAGCCGGGAGCGGTCGCGCGCCTCAGGCGCCGGTCAGCCGATCTCCTCGGCCAGCGCGACGATGATGCCGGCGGGGCCGCGCAGGTAGGCGAGCCGGTGGCTCTCCTCGTACTGCACCACCTCGCCGACGAGTTCGGCGCCGTGCGGTTCGAGGCGGTCGATGACGTCTTCGATGTCGTGGACGGCGAACATGATGCGGTGCATGCCCAGCGCGTTCACCGGGACGGGCTGGTCGCCACCCGGGCTCGCCGGCGAGTGGTACCTGGTCAGCTCGATCCGTCCGGTGCCGTTCGGGGCGCGCATCATCGCGATGTCCGTTCGAACTCCGTCGAGCCTGATGAGGCGGTCCACCAAGTCGCCCTCCAGCGTCGCCTCGCCCTCCAGCTCCATCCCGAGTTCGGTGAAGAACGCCTTGGCCGCGGCGAGGTCGTCGACGACGATGGCGATGTTGTCCATCCGCTGGAACGCGCCGCGCTGCTCGGTGTGGGTCATGAGATCTCCTGTCGGGGTCCGTGGGGTGTGGTCAGGCGCGCCGGCGTTCCCGCTGCCGCTGCATCAGCTCCTCGATGGCGGTGGGCAGGGTGGTCTCGAAGTCGATCAGCTTGGCCCACGTCGGCCTCACCACGATCCGGACCATGCCGTCGTAGAGCGCCTTCACGCCGTCCTCCCACTCGGCGCGCTGTTCCGGCGTCATCTCGTACGTGCCGTTCCACTGGAAGTACTCGTCCGGGATGCCGTCGACGACGTCCAGCTCCGCCCGGCCGCGGATGAGCAGGACCTTCGGCGGGTGCGACTCGGTGTCGATCGTCAGCGCGACCGCGGGGTTGCGGCGCAGCGCAGGGAGCTTCCGCGTGTTCTTGGCGGTGCACATGACGATCTGCGAGCCGTTCCAGACGATCCCGATCGGGATCGACCGCGGCGTGCCGTCCAGCGCGACGAAGGCCAGCCGGGCCAGGTCACGGGCCAGCAGTTCCTGGCTGAGCGGGCGGTTCAGCACCTCGTCGACGGCGTTCTGGTCCACGATTCGAGCTCCTCAGTCGTAGAAGCGGCGGGCGCTGGAGCCCACGCGGGAAATGTCGGTGCCATAGATGTGCAGGCTGATGGCGGTCTCGTCGCTGACGTTGCGGATGCGGTGGATGTCGCCGGGCGGCGCGAAGCCGCTGACCTCGCCGGGCGGGTTGTCCCGCACGCCGATCGGGTTGAGCGCGCCGTCGAACAGCTCCTCGTGCTCCACACCGGACAGCACGCCGACGACGCACCAGGTGATGTGGTCGTGGATCCGGGTGGTCTGACCGGGGCGCCAGACCAGGCCGAGGACGGAGAACGCGCCGTCGGGTTCGGTGTGCAGGAGGTGGCCGGCGACCCGGTCGGGCCGGCCGAGACGCTGGTCGGGGGTCAGGATCTCGGGGCCGGGCAGGTGCGCGCGGAGCTGATCGGCGACCAGTTCCGCGGTGTCCGTCCAGCCGGTCCGCACGTCGACGGCCTGGCGCACGGCCGCGACCAGATCGGTGAGCGTCACCAGTGAGCGGGGCATGGCCGCGTCCTCCCTCGCACAGCGGGTTCGTCCTGATCAGCGTCTCGTGCGCCGACTCATTCCGTCCAATGCCAGTACTTGGGCGAACACATGCGTACCCTCGATGAATGCTGAACATCCTGCGGTTACGGGTTCTCGCGGCGGTCGCCTCACAGGGTTCGGTCACCAAGGCGGCCAAGCACCTGAACTACTCCCAGCCCGCCGTCAGCCACCATCTGGCCAGGTTGGAGGCTGAGACCGGGGCCAGGCTGGTCCAGCGGGTCGGCCGGGGCATCCGGCTCACCCCGGAGGGCGAGCACCTGGCCCGCCGCGCCACCGAGATCGTCGGCCGGGTGGACACCGCCGCCGCCGAGCTGTCCGCGATGGTGGGCCTGCGCACCGGCCGCGTCCGGGTCGCCGGCTTCCAGTCGGCGCTCGCCGGGCTGGTGCCGCACGCCGCGAGCACGCTGCGCCGCGAGCACCCCGGCGTCGAACTGCACCTGGTCGAGGCGCACCCGCGGGTGTCACTCGACCTTTTGCGAACCGGGCAGATCGACGTCGCGGTCGTTTTCGGCTACGACGACACGATCCCGGACGACATCCGCGCCACGCACCTGTTCGACGACCCGATGTACCTGCTCAGCCTCGAACCCGACCAGACGCTGGCCGGTAACCGCGACTCCGCGTGGATCGCGGGCTGCGAGAACTGCCGCCGCGAGTTCCTCGACGCCTGCGGCAAGGCGGGTTTCGTCCCGTCCATCGCGTACACCAGCGACGACACCATCGTGCAGCAGGCGCTGGTCGCGGCGGGCATGGCCGTGACCACGATGCCGGGGCTGGCGCTGCGCACCCACCGCGCGCCGGGGATCGAGGCCAGCGTGGTGCAGGAGTTCCGGCGGCACGTCTACCTGGCCACCTACGGCGACCCGCCGGATCCGCCGGCGACCACGGCCTTCGTGACCGCCCTGCACCACGCCGTCCAGGAAACCCGACCGGGCGAGCCGCCCACCATAGACGTGGGGTGAAGCGGCGTGATGCCCAGCACCATGATCGTCCGATCGGGCCTCGATCACTGCCCCATCGATTGATTCAGTACTCAACGCACCCGGGGCGCCTCGGCCACTTCCCGGTGCGCGACCGGCGCGACCCTACCGGGTGTGGGGCGCCACGATCGCTGCCCGCCCTGCACGCCCAGGGGCAGAGCATGCCGTGGGCTCATCGGTCCCCGCGCGGCTGGCAGCGCGTGTGTCTTCTCGGGCAGCGTCCGCGCGGCCCGCTTGCTCAGGTGATGGCCTTGCGGTCGGTGGTGGCGCCCAGCAGCTCCCGGTACTCGGCGACCCCGGCCTCGGCATGCCGCCGCGCGGGCACGGACGCGAGCACCTGATCGGCCAGGTTGGTCACCATGACGCTGCGCTGCTCACCCGGGAGACCTGCGTAGACGTCACGGGCGTGGCGGACTCCTTCGGTGACGTCCCCGGCGCGCACGTGGCCGACGGCTTCCAGGAGGTCCACCTGCGTCCGATAACGAGGCCCGTCCATGGGGTGGATGGTGCGGAGACGGCCGATGGCGCGGTCGAGTTCGTCGCGGTCGCCGAGCTGGCCGTACACGTATGCCTCGGTATAGCGCAGACGATCTTCCGGCCAGCCCTCGTTGATGGACAGTTGCTTGCTGTCGGTGACGGATACGGGAAGCCGCTCGAACATTTCACCGCACGCTCGGATCTCCACGCGGGCTTGGCCATCGGCACCGTCGAGCGAAAGCAGTTGCGCGCGCGCCGCCCGTACGCCGAGCAGGCCACGACACGGAGCGGCCGAGGTCTGTTCAATGATCTTGTTGGCTTCTCGGAGAAGAAGCACGGTCGGACGACCTTCGTAGAGACCGTGAATCAAGCGCTCCTTGCTGATCCACAGGTAGAGGTCGCGGTCGCCGGCGGTCTCGGCGGCGTGGAGTGCAGTGAACCACCATTCGCGGGCCAGGCGCGGCTGGCTGAGATTGGACAGCGTCTTGGCCATCAGCAGTGACAGGCCGGCGCTCACCCGGCACCACGAGGGATAGGCCGCGCTCTTCTCCTTCTTGTTCCGCGAAGTGATCAGCTGGACGGTGGCCAGATCGGCGGCCAGTTCCAGCATCAGCTGGCGCGGGGCGACGTGCCGGTAGGTGTGACCGTAATCGGCGATCGTCTGTTCCCATTCGTCCAGATGGCTGTCCTCGTTGCGGCCTACGGCGCGGTCGACACCGGATCGGATGGGCTGGAGCGCTTCGAGGCCCACGGCGACCGGAACGCCGAGCGCGACGAGCGCCTGCAACAGCGTGCGTCTTTCCATCTCTTCGCCATCCTCGTCCCGTTTATTCGGGTACGTGCCGTTCGTAGATGCGTCCTCCACGGTACCCGTAGGGGCGGCGTTCTGATCCTGAGGTGCGTCCGGAAAGAGATCTTCGTAATCGATCTCGAACACTCGCACGTATGCGTCCGCCCAGTCGCGAGGGAAGTGATCACCTCGCTCCCAGCCGTAGATCTGCCGGGCCAGGTTCTTGATCTTGGTGGGTGGATGATCGTCCATTCCCACGGCCTGACGTAGGCGGCGGGCCATGGCGAATCTTCCCCAACCCCGCCGACCGCGCTCATTTTCGATACGAGCCGCCCATTCCGGACGTTGCTCATTGATCATCGCGTCCGCCCTTCACATGGGGATAGGGGGATACAGAGTCCGTGACTCCATTGTCGCCATGGAATTCCGGAGCGTGGGGGCTTTTCACTGAGAGTAGCGGGACGCGGGTTGACGTTGATCTGCGCGCGGGCGGGTCCTCCGAGGCCCGCGTCCCGCCCCGAAGACCAGGCGGCCCCGGGCGGTGTAGCAGCACGCATCCCGGGGCCTAGGGAATCGACCTTCCAAGGAGGCCAACCCCCATGGGAATCGATCGTAGGGGTGCCTACGACCGGCTGGCGGTGCTCGGCACGTACATGGCGGCCAAAGGGCTGGTGACGAAGCTGACGGCGGACGGACTGCGCGTCTCGAATCCGCAGGTCAAGGGCGGCGAGGAGGCGGCGGACACGGTCACGTGCCGGCCGCGTCCCGAGGACGGCGACGAGCTGTGGTTCTACACCGGCCGGCAGGAGCCGATCACGCCCGCCTACGACATCATCGACGCGGCCGTCCACATCATCGGGCACCTCAACCGCCGTGCGGGCGGTGAGGAGCGATGACGGCGGTCATCACGGACGAGGCGCTCGCCGGCCTGCGCGCCCGTTTCCCCGAAGCAGTGATCTGGCACGGCCGCTTCACCGGCAGCCTGTGGGCGCTCGTCTACGACCACACGGGGACGGCGCGCCTGGTCGAGGCCACCACCCCCGACGAACTGGCCCAACTCCTCCACGCGGCCCGTACATGGGGCCGCCCTCCCCAGCGGCCGCCCACACCGACCGCGCAGAGACCGCCGGTGCCGGATGAGCAGTGGTCGCGTGGGCGGGACGGGGCGATGTCGCCCAGGCCGGGCGGGCCGGGTCTGCGGGGTCACGACGGCGCGGGGCCGCCAGCGCGTGACGGCGCGAGGCCACCAGCGCGTGACGGCGCGAGGCCGCCGGGGCGTGAGGGGCCGACGGTGCCAGTGTGGGACGGGCTTAGGGCGCCGGTGCGCGGTGAGCAGTGGTCGCGTGGGCAGGACGGGGCGATGTCGCCCAGGCCGGGCGGGCAAGGTATGCGAGGCCACGACGGAGCGAGGCCGCCAGCGCCTGACGGCGCGAGGCCACCAGCGCGTGACGGCGCGAGGCCGCCGGGGCATGAGGGGCCGACGGTGCCAGTGTGGGACGGGCTTAGGGCGCCGGTGCGCGGTGAGCAGTGGTCGCGTGGGCAGGACGGGGCGATGCCGCCCAGGCCGGGCGGGCCGGGTCTGCGGGGTCACGACGGAGCGAGGCCGCCGGGGCCGAACGAGTACAGGCCGCCGGGGCGAGACGCGGTGCGAGGGCTCGGGCAGGGAAGGCCGGGGTGGGACGGGGCCGGGGCGCCCAGGCCTGCCGGGCAGAGGCCGCCGGGGCGGAGGCCGCCCGCGTCAACAGGTGGACGACGAGGTGGGCGGCCGTTGACGTCGAGCGGGCGGAGGTCGTCAAGGCGGCGGCGGGAGCGGCGTGGGCTGTTGCGGCGCCTGCTGGGCGGACTGGTCGCGATGGAAGCACGGTGAGACGCGAGCGCGATCCCCTGTTCTGGAAGGCCGATCGGCGGCGTACGTGCCGCCGACGATCGAGGACGTCGCAGCTGCCGAATGACCCGCTGGAAAGCCTCCCTTTGTGGTTATTCTTGGCGTTTCCTCTGCACCTGCACTTCGGAGATCGGCGTTGACGGCTACTCGCCAGGTTGGGTCATTCCAAGCTCTGGAATGCCTGTTCAGGTTGTGGGTGCCGGGATGGCGGCTCGCGGTCGTCCGAGGCGAGGCTCCCGAGGAGAACTGGACGTCCGCGCCGTCCCTGACCGAGGTGGCGAAGTGCGGAGCGTTTCCGGGAACCTTCGCCGGGCCCGGCGGCCGGCGCCACCCGGTGGCCGTCGAATGGTTCGACATCCAAGACCCGGACGAGACGGCCGACAGTCCCCTGCACGCGTCCTGGGGGCTGCCCGCCGAGGGCGCGGAACAGGCGTACGAGTTTCTCATCGGGACACTGGAATCCGGTGGTGGCCTGGACCGGCGAGGTCGGGCACTGGCCGGATACGTCGCCGGTTACCTCGCCGCAGATGCCACCGACCTGCTGCGGATCGAGGTCGCCGCCGAATCAGGCGGCCCCCCGCTTGACGATGAGCTGCACCTACTGACGCGCCAGTGGAGGAGCACTTGGCGGCTGTCCCTGGCTCCGGGGCCGACCACCCCTGATGTCCCCGTGGGGGTCGAGTACCGGATCGCCTGCATCACAGCACTCCTCGGCGAATTCCTGCGGACCAACAACACCGACGCGGTGACATTCGAGGTGAGCTTCGGAACCCACGAGGTCGACCTCGATGTCGCTGATCCCGACGCCGCCTTCCGGACGGGCTGGACAGGAGACGGGGAATGGCTGATCGCGGAGGAGGGCGACGACGAGGACGACGACGTCCTCTGGGCACTGGACGCCGCCGCCCTGAAAGCCGCGCTGGCCGCGTCGGAACGGAACATCGTCGAAGCGGCCCGGGCCGCGACCGTGCTCTGGGAATTCGACGACTCCACACCGGAGATCCCCGGCGACGAACTCGTCTCCTGGCTGGCGCGCGACCTCTACGCGACGATCGCCGCCGAGGTCGCGGGCACGTCCGGCGTCCTGCTCGCCTACGCCAAGAAGTTCCCGCTCGAAGAGGTCCTGCACGGTGAAGGCGATTCCTGCCTCCTGTTGGTCGGCCCGGGACGCACCGCCCTCGTCTACGTCAGCGGCTGACCGTCGTTGAGCCGACCGGAGGTGCCGCGCCGTCGGCGTCCTTGGGCTGCTTTCTGAGGCGGGGCCTGTCTGCTCAGCCGCCATCCGGCCGTCGTCCAGCCCAGGCCCCACAACAGGAAGAACGGCGACCACAGCAGCAGGTCCCAGCGGGCCAGTTCGCGGGCCAGCGCGGCGTGTTCGGCCGGTGCCGTCCGAAGACCGCTCAGCAGCAGCCCGTCGCCGACGAATCCGAACCCCACCCCGCCGATCGATCGGACGATCATGAAGATCCCCAGCGTCCAGGCGATCGTGAGCAGCGGCCGGCGCGGGACCGCCGCACCCCAGGGCCGCACGGTGGCCAGCGCGACGATCACACCGACCACCGCGGCACCGGCCAGAATCCAGTGGCTCGCGACGAACAGCGGATCACGCGCGAGCAGCCGTTCGCGCAGATGCGGAGGCAGCGGGTCCTTGTCCGCCAGCGCCTCTGCCCCCAGCGCCTGGGCCAGCTTCATCGATCCGTAGGCCGCGGCGCAGGCCGCCGCCCCGTACGCGCCCGCCCGCGCCCGATCAGCCCGCGACACGTCTCACCGCCGCCGCATAAGACCGGATCATCGCGATGACCAGCCAGATCACGACGATCCCGAGGAGGCCGTGGTACCAGCGCCACCCCACACCGATGCCGACGAACCCGTCCACGATCATGATCGACGCGCCGCCGCCGACGGACAGCAGCATCCCGGCCAGCACCAGCAGCATCAACGTTCGCGGCACCTTACGCGCCAGCGGGGTGACCGTGGCGATGGCGACACACGCACCCAGCACGCCAGTCGCGGTCGCGAGCCACTGGGCCGTCGCCGCGTCCAGGAAGTAGTGCTCCTGCTCGGCGGCCGAAACGGGCGGGCCGCCCGGGAACCCGAGCCGGGCCTGCACGGCGAACACGGCCTTCCCCACGGCGTAACCGAGGAACAGCACCGCCACCGCGTACCCCGGCCACCGCCGCGGCCGATTGGACGCAATCATGGCTGCGACCGTAGTCACCACGCGGTGAGCACCAACTCCCCGAAGCGCGGGAGGCGGCTCCCCCACGGGAGGGAGTTACGACGTGACCGCGCGCATCGCAGCCCGTGAGCCTCGGTGAAGGGCCTCGTACAGTCGGTGGTGATCCAGCCGCACCACGGCGCGGGACTTCACAGTTGCCACAACCGCGCCGTCCTGTCCCAGCTGCCGGTGGCCAGGATTTTGCGGTTCGGGCTGAACGCTACTGATTCGACGCTGGCGGTGTGGCCGGTGAGGGGGCGGCCGATCGGGGAACGGGCGGCCACGTCCCACAATCGCGCTGTCCTGTCCGCGCCGCCGGTGGCCAGGACTTTGCCGTCCGGGCTGAACGCCACCGAGTTGACCGCGGAGTCGTGGTCGAGCGGGCGGCCGATCGGGATGCTGGTGTCCACCCCCCACAATCGCGCCGTCTTGTCCATGCCGCCGGTGGCCAGGACTTTGCCGTCCGGGCTGAACGCCACCGATTCGACGCCGGCGGTGTGACCGGTGAGGGGGCGGCCGATCTGGGTGCGGGTGGCCACGTCCCACAACCGCACGGTCATGTCCGCGTCGCCGGTGGCCAGGATCTTGCCGTCCGGGCTGAACGCCACCGAGTTGATCGTGGAGTTGTGGTCGATGGGGCGGCCGACCGGGGTGCGGGTGGCGACGGCCCAGAAGCGGACGGACATGTTCGCGTCGCTGGTGACAAGGAGTTTGCCGTCCGGGCTGAACACCACCGATCCGACGTCCGTGCCGCTGACGAGGGGGCGGCCGATCGGGGTGCGGGCGGCCACGTCCCACAACTGCAGTGTGTCGTCCGCGCTGCCGGTGGCGAGGGTCTTGCCGTCCGGGCTGAACGCCACCGACAGGACGGAGTCGTAGTGGCTGGTGAGAGGGCGGCCGATCGGGGTACGGGCGGCCACGTCCCACAACCGCACCGTGTCGTCCACGCTGCCGGTGGCCAGGATCTTGCCGTCCGGGCTGAACACCACCGATTTGATGGCGGCGTTGTGGCCGGCGAGGGGCCGGCCGAGGAGGGTCGCCGTGCCTCTCCGGTCGAAGGCGTAGTAAGCGGTCGGCAGGCCGGCGGCCAGACCCGCGGCGCCCAGTCCTGTGAGCAGGCGGCGGCGGGTCAGGAGTCGGCGCGGCGGGGCAGCGACGTGATCCGGCGTTGTGGACTCGGGCACCGGCCGCTCCTCGCGGTAGGGAGAGCCGGGCGCGGGAAGCGTCGTTTCGGTGGGGGCGGGGCCGTCGAGCCGGGTGGCGGGGGCGAACGCGGGAGGCGGCACCTGGACGGTGGGGGTCGCTGACCCGGCTTCGATGGCCTGCCGCATCGCCGCGGCGTCCCGGTAGCGTTCCTGGGGGTCCTTGGCCAGCGCGGTCGCCAGCACCCCGTCCCAGAAGGGGGCCAGGGCCGGGTTCAGCCGAGAGGGCGGCTGCGGGGTCTTCTGGATGTGCTGGAAGAGCACGACCGTGGGCGAGTCCCCGGTGAAGGGCGGCCGGCCGGTGAGCATCTCGTACAGGACGCAGCCGGTGGAGTACAGATCGGAGCGCGCGTCGGCGGGCTTGCCGTCGGCCTGCTCGGGCGACATGTAGGACGGGGTGCCGATCAGCATTCCGGTGGCGGTCAGCCGAGTGGCCGTCTCCGACATGAGCTTGGCGATCCCGAAGTCCATCACCTTCACCCGCACCTGGCCGCCGGTGCGGTGGACCATGATGTTGGCGGGCTTGATGTCGCGGTGCACGATGTCCCGCCCGTGGCTGTGCTCCAGAGCATCCAGGACCGCCAGCACGATCCGCCCGGCCTCCGCGGGGGTCGGCGGCGCCTCCCTCAGCAGGTCGGCCAGCGTCCTTCCCTGCACCAGCTCCATCACCAGGTACGGAACCGGCTGCTCGCCACCGGCGTCCTCGCCGATGTCGTGGACGACCGCGATGTTGGGATGCGACAGGCCCGCCGCCGCCCGCGCCTCCCGCCGGAACCGGGCCCGGAAGTCCTCGTCGCGCAGCATCTGAGCGGGCAGCACCTTGACCGCCGCGATCCGCTCCAGCTCCCGGTCACGCGCCCGGTACACCACCCCCATCGCACCCCGCCCCAGCACTTCCAGCAGCTCGTATCGCCCCGACAAGAGCCTCACCACAGTGCTCCGCCCCTCTCAGGTGGTCCACACCAAAGTACGAAAAGAGGCCACAACCTTCTCTGGCTTCTTGGACGAACGAAACGAGCGAGCCGGTTGGTGACGGACGCAGGAGTTTCAAAACCGGCCAGGTCGGCGGTCCGGGACGGTCCCCACCGCTCGCCGTTGTTCCTGGTGTTTCGTTTGTCTTTTTCCTGGGTGTAGCGGGAATGCGTCGCAGGGAAGCGGGCGGCTACCTGGGGAGAGAAGGGACTTGGGGGATGTCTCGGATACTGATCACGGGGTCCAGTGATGGGCTGGGGTTGATGGCCGGGCGGTTGCTCGCCGGGGACGGGCATCGGGTGACGTTGCATGCGCGTAACTCGGAACGGGCGCGTGATGCCTTGGAGGCGTTGCCCGAGGCGGAGGCCGTTGTCGTGGGGGATCTGGGTGCCATCGCTGGGATGCGTTCGGTGGCGCGGCAGGCGAATGAGCTGGGCCGGTACGACGCGGTCATCCACAACGCGGGGGTCGGGTACCGGGAACCGAGGATCGAGACGGTTGACGGGCTGTCGCAGGTGTTCGCCGTCAACGTGCTGGCGCCCTACCTGCTCACCGCGCTCATCACCCCGCCGGATCGGCTCGTCTACCTGAGTTCGGGCATGCATCGTGACGGGCACCCTGATCTGAGCGATCCGCAGTGGGTCGGGCGGCGGTGGAACGGGGCGCAGGCGTACTCGGACAGCAAGCTGTTCGACGTCGTGCTGGCCTTCGCCGTCGCTCGGGCCTGGCCGGAGGTGCTGTCGAACGCGGTGGAGCCGGGCTGGGTGCCGACGAAGATGGGCGGGCCGGGCGCGCCCGACGATCTGACGCTCGGCGCGGTCACGCAGGCGTGGCTGGCCACGAGCGACGAGCCGGAGGCGACGGTCACCGGCGGGTACTTCTACCACCAGCGGCCGCGTGAGGTGCATCCGGCGGCGCGGTCGCTGAAGGTGCAGGACGATCTGCTCGCGCTGTGCGCCGAGCTGACCGGCACCTCGTTGCCGTCGCTGTGAGGGGTTACGAGCGGGCGTCGTAGGTGCGGCGGGCCTGCTCCACCTTGGGCAGGTTGGCGGCGGCCCACTCGCTCAGGTGGGCGAACAGCGGGGCCAGGCTGCGGCCCAGGTCGCTGATCTCGTACTCGACGCGCGGCGGGACCTCGGGGTGGTAGGTCCGCACGACGAGGCCGTCGCGTTCGAGCTGGCGGAGCCGCTGGGTCAGCACCTTCGGCGTGATCGTGGTGATGCGGCGTTCGAGCTCGCCGAAGCGCTGCCGCCCGTACTCGTGCAGCGTCCACAGGATCGGCGTGGTCCAGCGGCTGAACACGATGTCGACCACCGGGGCGATGGGGCATGCCTGCTCGGGGGCGACGGGCTCGGCGGTCTTCGCGGCCATCGGGTTCCCTTCCGGTAGTCACTTTCTTCTAGGTACCTACTATATCCAGGATGTTAGCTTCCCTTCGTCAAGTGATGGAGGGGGCTTTCATGATCGTGGTGACCGGGGCCACCGGGAACGTGGGACGGCCGCTGGTGCGGGCGCTCGCCGAGGCCGGCGAGGAGGTGACGGCGGTGTCGCGGCGGCCCGCCGACGTGCCGGAGGGCGTGCGGCACGTCCAGGCCGACGTGGCCGAGCCCGAGACGCTCAAGCCCGCCCTTGAGGGCGCGGACGCCCTGTTCTGGATGGTGGTCGACAACCGGGACCTGAACGGGCGTCTTCTCGACCTGGCGAAGGCCGGGGGTGTGCGGAGGGTCGTTCTGCTCTCGTCGCAGGGGGCGCGGACGCGGCCGGAGAACCCGTCTCACGCGCCGCTGCGGGCGATGGAGGAGGTCGTCCGGGAGTCGGGGCTGCCGTGGACGATCCTGCGGCCGGGCGGGTTCGCGTCCAACGCGTACGCGTGGGCCGAGTCGATCCGCACGCGGAGGGTGGCGGCCGCGCCGTTCGCGGACGTGGCGTTGCCGTTCATCGACCCGTCCGACATCGGGGAAGTGGCGGCCAGGGCCCTGACCGACGCGGCGCACGAGGGGCACGCGTACGTGCTCACCGGGCCGGAGCCGAGCACGCCGAGGCAGCGGGCGGCGGCCATCGGCGACGCGCTGGGCGAGCCCGTGCGGTTCGTCGAGCAGACCCGGGAGGAGGCGCGGGCGCAGATGCTGACCTTCATGCCGGAGCCCGTCGTGGACGGCACGCTCGACATCCTGGGGGAGCCGCTGCCGGAGGAGCAGCAGGTGAGTCCCGACGTGGAGCGGGTGCTGGGGCGGGCCCCGCGAACCTTCGCCGAGTGGGCCGTCCGCAACGTGGCGGCGTTCAGGTAACCGTGCGGGGGCGGGACAGGCGGCGGGCCAGGTTCTGCATGGGCCGTTCGACGTGGCGGTAGGTGAACGCCGCGGCGGCGACCACGCAGGCGACGGCGGCCGCCCCCCAGGCCAGGCGTTCGGCAAGGGCCATGTCGTCGGGTTCCCCGACAAGGCGCCACACGACCTGGAGCACCAGCGGGTGCAGGAGGTACAGCGAGTAGCTGACGAGGCCGAGCCAGGCCAGCACCTTCGGCATCCGGTGGTGCCGCAGGGTCCAGCCGAGCAGGAACGTCAGCCACGCCGCCGTCACCGCCGCCGGCCAGCCCCAGGACGCGTCGCCCGAGGTGAGGGCGGGCCAGGCCCCGGCGGCGACGGTCAGCGCGGGCACCAGCGCGACCAGCGTCAGCCCGGGGCGGCGGGCGATCTGGCCGCGTTCGACCCGGTACAGGGCGGTTCCCGCGAACATCGTCGCCAGGATCGCCAGGCTCTCCATGCCGCCGATCCGGCTGTTGACGGTGAGCAGGGCGAGGGCGAGGACGGCCACGACGAGCGCGCCGTAGCGGCGGAGCCGTCCGGTGCCGTACATCACCGCCAGCAGGCCGCAGGCGAGGACGAGGGCGGTGACCGCGATCGACCCCATCTGCCAGTCGAGCGCGATCAGCCAGACCGGCAGCGCGGCGCCCGCCAACGCGGCGACGGCCGCGAACGCCGCCGCCGTGCCCGCGCTGGCCCGGTGCACCCCGGCCACGAACATCGCCGTCACCAGCAGGTAGAACACCATCTCGTAGGAGAGGGTCCAGAAGACGTTGACGACGTTCGGCACGCCCAGCAGGTCCTGCAGCATCGTGGCGTGCGCGAGCGTGGCCATCCACGGGCGGTCGGTGAGCGGGGCGGGCAGCGGCCAGGCCACCCCGGTCGCGGCCAGCGTCACGCCGAGCAGCCCGGCCACCGCGAACAGCGGGTACAGGCGCAGGAAGCGGCCGATCCAGAACGCGCGCAGGTCGCCGCGCCGCTCCAGTGACGCGGGCACGATGTAGCCGCTGACGAGGAAGAACACGAACACGCCGTACCGGCCGAAGTCGAACCACGGGCTCGCGGTGCGGCGCACCTCGGGGAACAGCACGTCCAGCGAGTGTTCGAAGACCACCACCATGGCCGCCAGGCCGCGCAGGCCGTCCAGCCACGCCAGGCGTCGCGAACTGGGCGGTACGCGTTCGGTCGGTTGCGGACGGGAGCGGTTGCGGGGCGCCGTGACGGACGCGAGCGCGGGCACGAGCATCGGGGTCACGCTAGGTGCGGACACTCCAATGATGCTGACGTTTCCCTGAACGTTTCCTGAATGGCGGGGGGCGGGTGGGACGATACCCGCGATGCGCTACGTGGAGATCGAGGCCTTGGGCAATGGGCGTGCGTTCGGCCTGAGTGTCGAACGGGGTCG
This sequence comes from Actinomadura miaoliensis, assembly GCF_039536785.1. Taxonomy (NCBI): domain Bacteria; kingdom Bacillati; phylum Actinomycetota; class Actinomycetes; order Streptosporangiales; family Thermomonosporaceae; genus Actinomadura; species Actinomadura miaoliensis. The sequence goes on along the minus strand of NZ_BAAAZG010000002.1, from coordinate 25,545 downwards.
GGTGCCGGGGCTTCGCATGGAGGTGGCGCATCCACGACGCATGCTCCTGCGGCAGGGACGCGACGCGGTGCTGCTCGGCTTGGTGGACGAGGACCGGTCGGGCGTGGACGTCTTCCGTACGGGACGTTACACCTCGCCCCTGCCGCCGATGCGTGCCGCCGAGGCGCGTGTGCGCGAAAGCCGCGACTGGGCGTACCGGTTCGCCATGTGGTTGGACGAGGCCGACACCTCCCCCTTGCACGACGGGCGGTGGGTGCTGCGGATGTTCAACACGAACATCTGGGAGCCGCTCTCCGGGTGGTGGGGGTGGGGCCTGGTCGGCGCCGAGCCCGAGCCGTCCACCTACATCGACTGGGACGGCAACGGGTGGGGCGGGATCCTGCCGTTGCATCCGCTCTCCCCTCCTGACGCGGGACGGGTGAAGGCCTACCGCAAGCAGGTACGGGAACGTGCGCTGCCGCCCGTGCTCCTGTGGGCCGTCAGCGGGTTGGACGGGCATGTGGTGCTGGACGGTCACGACCGTCTGGCCGCTGCACTCGCCGAGGAAGTCGTCCCACCGATGCTCGTCCTGACGCGGGGGATGGACGCCGCCGGGCAACGGGCGGTCCTGGAGGCCGTGGAGGACTACGTGACCGGCGTCATCGAGAAGCTGCGGCGGCGGCCGGAGCCTGGCGCGCAGCGGCAGATCGACGCGCTCGTCCAAGGGCTCGCGCGGACGGCCGCGGCCGTCCCGTACGACGACGAGCGGACGCGGGCGTGGCCCCTGCCAGGCGGCGCAAGCGCGTGGGACGCCGCGGCCGCGGCCTACGGCTGGCGGTAACCCCCGGCGGTAACGGCCCTGGTGGGGCCAAGGGCCGCGACGAGGCAGGCGATTTCGCCGATGCCTGCTCGCGCGGGGGATTGCACGCTCTCCACGTCGATATCCGTGTGAACCACGTCACGGCCCCCACGTGCCGCGGTTCCTCCCCGAACAGGAGTGCATCGACGTGCAGTCCCGGAACACCCCATCTGACAGCGCCCCGCCCATCAGATCCGGGCTCCTGACCGCTCCGGCCCCCCGCCACCGCGCCCCCCGCCTCCGCGCCCTGCGGGCCGTCGCCAAGGCGGCCCTGGCGGTCACGCTGGCCGCCGGCACCGGCGCGCTCGCCGCTCCCGCCGCGCACGCCGCTCCCGCCGCCCCGCCCGCCGTCACCGCGGCGAGCCCGTACCAGCACGGGCCCGACCCGACCGAGGCCCTCATCGAGTCGGCGCGCGGCCCGTACTCGACGTCCCAGACCGCCGTCTCCAGCCTGAGCGTCACCGGCTTCGGCGGCGGCGTCATCTACTACCCGACCACCACCAGTGAGGGCACGTTCGGCGCGATCGCCATCTCGCCGGGCTTCACCGCCACCTGGTCCAGCCTGGACTGGCTGGGCCCGCGCCTGGCCTCGCACGGCTTCGTGGTGTTCGGCATCGAGACCAACACGCTGCTCGACCAGCCGGACAGCCGCGGCTCCCAACTGCTGGCCGCGCTGGACTACCTGACCCAGCGCAGCTCGGTCCGCAGCCGGGTGGACGCGTCGCGCCTGGCCGTGGCCGGCCACTCCATGGGCGGCGGCGGCACGCTGGAGGCCGCCAAGGACCGTCCCTCGCTCAAGGCCGCCATCCCGATCGCGCCGTGGAACCTCGACACGACCTGGCCCGAGGTCCGCACCCCCACCCTGATCATCGGTGGCCAGGCCGACACCATCGCGCCGGTGGCCACCCACTCCATCCCCTTCTACCTGACGCTGAGCAACACGCCGGAGAAGGCGTACATGGAGCTGCGCGGCGCCAGCCACTTCTTCCCGCAGACGTCCAACACCACCATGGCCAAGTACATGATCAGCTGGATGAAGCGGTTCATCGACGACGACACCCGCTACAGCCAGTTCCTGTGCCCGGCCCCCAACGACCTGACCATCTCGGACTACCGCGACACCTGCCCCGTCTGAGCGG
>NZ_BAAAZG010000002.1:4780-23530 GCF_039536785.1 Actinomadura miaoliensis | reverse complement strand
AACGTCGAAGCGAGGTCGATCCATCGATGAGTGGCCGTCATCGTGTGCGCGGCATCGGCGGGCGCTGGCGCCGCGCCGTGCTCGCCGTGCTCGCCGGGGTGGCCGTGCTGGCGGCGGCCGTCGCGTACGGCGTCGTCCGGGTGCGCGGGTGCGGTGGTGCGGACGTGTTGACGCTGGACGTCGCCGCCGCGCCGGAGATCGCGCCCGCCGTGCGGTCGATCGCCGCGCGGTTCGGCGAGGAGCGCCACGCCGTGGGCGGGCGGTGCGTGCGGGCGCGGGTACGGGCCGTGGAGCCGTACGCGATGTCCGTCGCGCTGTCGGGCAACGCCCCGCTCGACGGTGGCCTCAGGCGGCCGGACGTGTGGATTCCCGACACCTCGGCATGGGCGCACCTGGCGGGGTCGTCCGGCGTGGTCGTGACGCGCACGTCGGTGGCGACCACGCCGCTCGTGGCGGTCCTGCCCGGCCGGCCGAAGGGCGGGGCGCCGCCGTCCTGGCACGACCTGCTGGGCACGCGGGACGAGAAGACCACCAAGCGGATCGCCGTGCCGGACCCGGCGCGCGACGGCGCGGGGATCACCGCGCTGCTGCTCGCCCGGTGGCTGGCGCGCGGCACGCGGCGGCCGGACGCGACGTTCGTCAACGTCGTACGGGCCATGCGGCAGAACCTCACCCCGGACGCGCGCACGGCGGCGTCCGCCGACGTGGTGCTGACCACCGAGCAGGCGGTGTCACGTCACAACGGGCGGGGTGTCGCCGTGCATCCGAGTGAAGGGTCGCTCAGCCTGGACTATCCCGTCGTCCTGACGGGACCGCGGTCCGGAACACAGGGCGCGGCGGTGCGCATGCTGGAGCGGGCGCTGCGGGACGGGCGGGCGCGGCGCGACGTCCGCTCGCTCGGGTTCCGCGCCACCGGAGAACAGCCCGCGGCCCTCGACCCCGGCGAGGTGCGGGACGTGGTGCAGTCGTGGGCGCGGCTGTCGCTCGGCACGCGCATGCTGTCGCTGCTGGACGTGTCCGGGTCGATGGCGCAGACGGTGCCGGGCACGCACGCCACTCGCATGCAGACCCTCACGCGGGTCGCGCAGGAGGGGCTGGCCTTCCAGCCCGACGACACAGAGCTGGGGCAGTGGGTGTTCGCCACCGAGCTGGACGGTTCGCGGGACTGGCGGGAGAACGTCCCGGTCGGGCCGCTCGGCGAGCGCGTCGGATCGGCGACGCGGCGGCAGCGCATCCTCAGCGCGCTGTCGGCGCTGCGTCCCGAGCCGGGCGGACGCACCGGGCTGTATGACGCGGTGCTGGCCGCGTTCCGGTACATGCGGCGCACCTACAAGCCCGAGATGGTCAACTCGGTGCTGGTCATGACCGACGGCCGCAACGACGACGCCGACGGCCCCACGCTCGACGCGACCGTGGCGGCGCTGCGCCGCGAGTACGATCCCGGGCGCCCCGTGCAGATCATCGTGATCGGGTTCGGCGCGGACGTCGACCCGGCCGAGCTGCGGCGGATCACCGAGGTCACCCGCGGCGGGGTGCACATCGCCCGGAACCCGGCGGACATCCGGAAGATCTTCGGGACGGCCATGGCCCGCCGCATGTGCGCCCCCGACTGCTGATCCCCCGGGCCGCTGGTCGACCGGGCGGCGTGGCGTTCAGTCCTCGGACAGGTTGCGGGAGCTGAGGGCCAGGACGATCTCCATCAGGTCGCGGGGGCGGCTGAGCATCCGGCCGGTGAGGGTCTCGATGCGGCGCAGCCGGTTCAGCACGGTGTTGTGGTGGCAGTACAGGCGGGTCGCGGCGCGGGCGGCCGACCCGTCGCACTCCAGCCAGGTGGCCAGGGTGGCGATCAGCACGTCGCGGGTCCCGGTGTCCAGGGCGGCCAGCGGGCCCAGCACCCGCTCGTGCAGTCGTCCGGCGAGCGCGGGCTGCGACACCAGCAGCGCCTCGGGGAGGCGCCGGTCGATGCGGGCGATGTCGGGCTCGCCCGGGCGGCAGGTGCGCAGCGCCAGCTCGGCGAGCCAGCGCGCCGTGCCGAGGTCGGCCAGGCCGTCGACGACGGCGCTGACGCCCGCGTGCGCGCGCAGGTGCGGGCGCAACGCGGCCTCCAGGTCGTCCAGGTCGGCCTCGCCGAGGTCGACCACCGCCACCTGCACGTCGGCGCGCACCCGCCAGATGAACCGCATGCCGCCCGTCGCCGAGTCGGCGGGACGGCCCGGTTCGTCCTGGCGCAGCATCACCACGGCGTAGCGGCCGCTGGGCGTCAGGCCGAGCACGGACACGGCCGTGGCGATCAGGCCGCCGTCGCCGCGTCCCTCCAGCAGCGCGTCCACGACGGCGTTGACCCGCTCCACGCTGCGCCGCAGCAGGTCGTACTCGGTGCGGTGGTAGGCGGCCGCGGCCGCGCTGGACTGCTGGTCGATGGTCTGCCAGGTGCGGGTGGCCTGCCGGACGAGCGCGGGCACCTGCGCGGGGTCGTCCTCGGTGACGGCCTCCACCAGCGCGTCCCAGAACACGGTGCCCGCCAGGCGGTAGGAGCGCAGCAGCCGGTCCAGCGGCAGGCCCTGCTCGGCGCGGCGCCGGCCGAGCTCCTCGGCCCACGTCAGGTCGGCGCGGCCCCGGCCGGAGTCGAGGATCGCCGCGAAACCGTGGCCGAGCCCGGTGTGGCAGACCTCCCACAGATCCTCGCGCGGACCGCTCGGACGGTCACCGCCCTCACCGTCGAGGATCTCGCCGACCAGCCGGCCCGCGAGATCGGGCAGCCGCTCGCGCAGCCGCGCCACCGCCCGGCGGACGACCGCCCGGTCGGCGCCGTCGGACACCGTCGTGAGCATCGCCATGCTCGCCTCCTCGAACGCCACCGCAGGTGCCGCCGCAGGGCGCTCATGGTCGCATCCGGGCGGGGCCGTGACCAGACCCAGACCCGCCGGATTGTGAGCGCTCACAACCCCGGGCGGCGCGGGTTGCGTTCGCTCCCCGTATTAGAACGGCGCTCTAGACCTGCCCCGCCGGCCCGTGTTGGTGTGTGCCTCCCCACCCCCCGCGAGCTGACCGCGAGGAGACACAGGTGCGCGTACGGCATGGCCCCGGGGTCGCTCTGAGCGTGAGCGGCCTGACCGTCGACTACGGCCCCGTCCGGGCCCTGCGGGAGGTGTCCCTGGAGGTGCCCGAGGGCGGGTTCGTGGCCGTCCTCGGCGGCAACGGCGCGGGCAAGACCACGCTGCTGAGGGCCGTGTCCGGGGTGCTGTCGTTCCACGGCGGGACGGTGCGCGACGGCGACGTCACCGCCCACGGACGACCGCTGCGCGGCCTGCGCCCCGACCAGATCGTCGCCGACGGCGTCGTCCAGGTGCCCGAGGGCCGCGACGTGTTCGCCCGCATGACCGTCGGCGAGAACCTGCGCGCCGGGGCGCTGGGCACCCGGCGCGACCGGCGCCGCACGGCCGCCACCCGCGCGCGCGTGCTGGAGCTGTTCCCGGTGCTGGCCGAACGCGACCGGCAGAAGGCGGGCCTGCTGTCGGGCGGCGAGCAGCAGATGCTCGCGATCGGCCGGGCGCTGATGGCCGAGCCGCGGCTGCTGCTGCTCGACGAGCCGTCCCTCGGCCTGGCGCCCATCATGGTCGAGCGGATCGCCGAGACGATCGCCGCGATCAACCGGCAGGGCACCGCCGTGCTGCTGATCGAGCAGAACGCCGCGCTGGCGCTGGAGCTGGCGTCGCACGCCTACGTCCTGGAGGTCGGCGCGGTCGCGCTGTCCGGGCCGTCCGCCGAGCTGGCCGCGTCCGAGGAGGTCCGCCGCCGCTACCTGGGACCGGCGAGCGCGGACGACGACGAACCGGCCGACGTCCCGGAGCGGACCCTGGCGAGGTGGGCCGGATGACCGCCGCGCCCGAGTTCGTCGCACCGGAGCTGGCCGTCACGGGGCTGACCGTGCGGTTCGCCGGCCTCACCGCGCTGGACGACGTCGACTTCACCGTCACGCCCGGCAGCATGCACGCGCTCATCGGCCCCAACGGCGCGGGGAAGTCCACCTGCTTCAACGTGCTGTCGGGCGTCTACCGGGCGACGTCGGGCAGCGTCCGGCTCGGCGGCACGGAGCTGACCGGCCTGCCGCCGCACCGCATCGCCGCGCTCGGCGTGGCCCGCACGTTCCAGAACATCGCGCTGTCGCCCCGGCTCAGCACGGCCGACAACCTGATGCTCGGCCGTCACCGCCTCACCCGCGCCGGGTTCGTCGCCTGCGGGCTGCGGCTGCCCGCCGCGCGCCGCGAGGAACGCCGCCACCGCGCCCGCGTCGCGGAGATCGCCGAGTTCGTCGGCGTCGCCGAGCACCTCGGCCACCCCGTGGGGCTGCTGCCGTACGGGGTGCAGAAACGCGTCGAGCTGGCCCGGGCGCTGTGCCTGGAGCCGCGCGTGCTGCTGCTGGACGAGCCGGTCGCCGGGATGAACGCGCCGGAGCGGCGCGCGATGGCCGCCGTGCTGCGCCAGGTCCGCGCCTCGCTCGGCATCTCGATCCTGCTGGTGGAGCACGACATGGACATGGTCGCCCGGCTGGCCGACGAGGTCACCGTCCTGGACTTCGGCCGCCGCGTCGCCACCGGCACCCCGGCGAGCGTCCAGCGCGACCCGCGGGTCGTCCGCGCCTACCTCGGCACCGGCAAGTCCGCGGCGTCCACCGAGGAAGCCGCGGAGCAGGCCACGGAGGAGGAGCACGCGTGAGCTCGATCGTGGAGATCCTGGTCAACGGGCTGGCGTCCGGCGCGGTGTACGCGCTGATCGCGCTCGGCTTCGTGGTGATCTTCAAGGCCACCGAAGTGATCAACTTCGCCCATCCGTCGCTGCTGCTCGCGGGCGGCTACCTGGTCGCGGTGCTGCACGACGACATCGGCTTCGCGGGCGCCGTCCTGGCGGGCGTCGCGGCGACGGCGGCGCTGGCCGCGCTGGTGGAACTGGTGGTGCTGCGCCGCGTCCGGGCCGGCGGGCACGCCACGCTGAGCATCGTCACGATCGGCGTGGACATCGTCCTCACCGTCGAGCTGACCCGCCGCATCGGCACCGAGGTGCTGCCGCTCGGCGACCCCTGGGGCGACCGCGTCGTGCGGATCGGCGACGTGACGATCGCGCAGACCCGCATCGCCGCGTTCGTCGTCGCGGTCGCCGTCATCGCCGCGTTCCTGCTGGCGTTCCGGTTCACCTCCTGGGGCGTGGCGATGCGCGCCGCCGCCGAGAACCGGGAGACGGCGGCGCTGATGGGCGTGCGGCTCGGCCGGGTGTCGGCGGGCGCCTGGGCCGTCGCCGGGGCGCTGGCCGCGCTCGCCGCGCTGTTCCTGTGCGTGTTCCCCACCCCCGGCCTGGACCGGACGACGTCGTTCGCCGCGCTCAAGGCGCTGCCCGCCGCCGTGCTCGGCGGGGTCGACTCCACCACCGGCGCCCTCGTCGGCGGAGTGCTGATCGGGATCACCGAGGCGGCGGTCGTCGGCTACCAGAACGACGTGGCCCTGTTCGGCGGCGGCTTCGCCGAGATCGCGCCCTACCTGCTGATGACCGTCGTGCTGCTCGCCCGCCCCGCCGGGCTGTTCGGAACCAGGGAGCCCGCCCGTGTCTGAGCGACGTGTGACGGCCGGCGCGGCCGCCGCCGGCGTGGTCGTGCTGCTGGCGCTGCCGTTCTACGCCGGGCCGTTCTGGCTGCAGGCCGGGCTGTTCGCGATGGCCGCCGCGATCGGAGCCATCGGGCTGAACGTGCTCACCGGCGCGGCCGGTCAGCTGTCCATGGGGCACGCGTTCTTCCTGGCCGTGGGCGCCTACGCCTACGTGTGGCTGGCCGCCGAGCCGGAGGAGGCCGCCGGGCACACGCTGTCGGGGCTGGGCTGGCCGACATGGCTGGCGGCGGTCGCGGCGGTCGTCGTCGCCGGGATCGCGGGCGGGGTGTGCAGCCCCATCGCGGGACGCCTCAAAGGCCCCGCGCTGGGCATCGCGACGCTCGCGCTGGTCTTCCTCGGCCAGCACATGATGCTGCGGGCCGACTCGGTGACCGGCGGCGTCAACGGACGCGCCGTCCCGCCGATGGAGCTGCTGGGGTTCCGGTTCGCCGACACCCCCGAACCGCTGTACATGCTGGGCGTGCCGTTCGGCGGGCTGGAACGGCTCTGGTACCTGGCCCTGCTGCTGCTCGTCCTCGGCGGGCTGTTCGCGCGCGGCGCGCTGCGCTCCCGTCCCGGACGCGCGCTCAACACGATCCGCGACAACGAGATCGCGGCGGGCGCGATGGGCGTGCCGGTCGCGCGCTACCGGGCGGCGGCGTTCGTGCTGTCGTCCATGTACGCGGGCCTGGCCGGGGTGCTGGTCGCGCTGGCGTTCCAGCGGACGGTGCCCGAGTACTTCGGCCTGGCGCTGGCCCTCGACTACCTCGCCATGATCGTCATCGGCGGGCTCGGGACGGTGGCGGGCGCGGTCACCGGCGCGGTCTTCGTGTCCGTGCTGCCCATGCTGCTCACCCGCTACGGCGACGCCGTCCCCCTGGTCGCCCCGCCCGGCTCGTCGGGCGGCATGTCGCCCGCCGAGGCCGCCCGGCTGCTGTACGGCGTCGCGTTCGTCGCCGTCCTGCTGTACCTGCCCGGCGGCGTGCTCGGCCTGGCCGCGCGCGTCCGGATCCGCGTCCGCGCCCGCCGCCGCCCCGCGTCCCCCCTTCCCTCCAGACCCGAGGAGACACCCGCATGAGAACCCTGACCGTCGCCGCGACGACGCTGGCGCTCGCCCTGGCGGCCGCCGGGTGCAGCGGCAAGGCCACCGGCGGCTCGTCCTCCGATGGCGTCAAGACCGGACCCGGCGTCACCGACGACAAGATCACCGTGGCGGCGCTGACCGACCTCACCGGCCCGTACGCCGCGCTCGGCAAGGGCGTCACCCAGGCCCAGAAGCTCTACTTCGACCAGCTCAACGCCGCGGGCGGGGTGTGCGGACGCAAGATCGAGCTGGTCGTCCGCGACCACGGCTACGACGTGCAGAAGGCCGTGGCCGCCTACAGCGAGGTCGCCCCCCGGTCGGTGGCGCTGCCGCAGGTCATCGGGTCGCCCATCACCAACGCGCTGCGCGCCCGGGTGGAGTCCGACCATCTGCTGACCATCCCGCAGGCGTGGGCGCACGACCTGCTCGGCAGCCGCTACATCCAGGTCACCAGCACCACCTACGACATCGACATGATCAACGGGCTGGCGTACCTGGCGCAGGAGAAGGGCCTGAAGCGCGGCGACAAGGTCGGCCACATCTACCTGGAGGGCGACTACGGGCAGAGCGCCCTCGCCGGGTCCAAGTACGCGGCCGGCAAGCTCGGGATGACGCTGGTCGAGCAGCAGGTCAAGGCGACCGACGCGGACATGACCGCGCAGGTCGGCGCGTTCCGCAAGGCCGGGGTGAAGGCCGTGCTGGTCAGCGTCAGCCCCAAGCAGGCCGCGTCGCTGGTGGGCGTGGCGGCGGCGTCCGGGCTGGACGTGCCGTTCGCCGCGAGCAACTCGGCGTTCGCGCAGCAACTGCTGGCCACCCCGGTCGGCGCGGCGCTGCAGAAGGACTACTACGTGATGACCGCCGCGCCGCCGTTCAGCACCGACATCGCCGCCGTGCGGAAGCTGGCCGGGGAGTACCAGGCGGCCTACAAGGGGCAGCCCCTGGACAGCTCCGTCTACTCGGGTTACACAACGGCTGGGATCGTCGGCGAGGCGCTGAAGAAGGCGTGCGCCAGCAAGGACCTCACGCGCGACGGCATCGTCAACGCCCACCGCTCCAACGCCAGGTTCGACCTCGGGTTCGGCGGCGCGCCGCAGGACTTCTCCAAGTGGGACCGTCCCGCGTCCCGCGCCAGCTACGTCGTCAAGCCCGACGCCAAGGCGGCGGGCGGCACCCGGATGGTGCGCGACGCCACCGAGTCCGACCTCGCCAAGGGGTACGCGGCGCCGAGCCACGGCTGACCGCGATCGGCCCCGGGCCGGCAGGCCACTGAGCCGCGAGCCGCATCGCACGAGCGGCATCCGGCTGGGAGGTGCGACATGACCCTCGGAACCGACCTCGCCCCCACGACCACGACGACCACCCTCTACGGGCGGGACCACGAGCTGGCGGCCCTGCGCGGGCTGCTCGGCCGGGCCCGCACCGGACACGGCGGCGCGCTGGCGATCGTCGGGCCGCCCGGCATCGGCCGCACCGCCCTGCTGGAGGCGGTCGTCCGCCAGGCGCCGCCCCGGTTCCGCGCACTCGGCACCCGGGGCATCCGGCAGGAGACCGCCGTGCCGTACGCGGGCCTGCACCGGCTGCTGCGCCCGCTGGCGGACGCGGCGCGGCGGTCGTCCCCGGCGCACGCCTCCAGGCACGCCGACGTGCTCGGGCCGCTGCTCGGGCACGGCGGCGGCGTCACCGCCGCGCCGTTCACCCTGTTCACCGCCGTGTGCGGGCTGCTGGCCGAGGCGGCGGCCGGCCGGCCGCTGCTGTGCTGGGTGGACGACGCGCACCTGCTCGACCGCGTGTCGCTGGAGGCGCTGACGTACGCGGCGCGGCGCGTCCGCGACGACCGCGTGGCCATGGTGTTCACGGTGTGCGGGCGGGACGGCCCGGCCGACGTGCCCCGGCTCGCCGTCCCCCCGCTGGACGACGCCGCCTCGGTGCGCCTGCTGGACCGGCTCACCCGGGGCCTGATCCGGGAGGAACTCGCCGAGGAACTGGTCGAGCTGGCCGCCGGCCGCCCGCTGGCACTGGTCGAGCTGGCCGAGGCGCTGACGCCCGAGCAGCTCGCGGGCACGGCGGCGCCGCCCCGGGCGCTGCCCCCCGGCAGCCGCCTGCGCGCCCGCTACCGGCGGCGCTACCTCGGCCTGCCGACCGGGGCCCGGCGGCTCGTGCTGCTCGCGGTCGCCGACGACCGGCTCGACCTGGACACCCTCGCCCGCGCCGCCGACCTCGCCGACCTGGACGCGGCGCTCGGCTCGGGGCTGCTGCGCGTGGACGGGCAGGCCGTGGAGGTGCCGCCGCTCGTCCGGTCGTCGGTGTACGCCGACGCCTCGCCCGCCGAACGGCGGTGGGCGCACGCGCGGCTCGCGGACGTCCTCGACCAGGAGGGACAGCGGGCCCGGCGCGGCCGCCACCGCGCCGCCGCCGTGGACCGTCCGGACGACTCCCTCGCCGACGAGCTCGCCGACGCCGCCGCCTCCGCACGCGCGACCGGCCAGTACCTGGACGCCTCGCGCACCTGGCAGCGCGCCGCCGAGCTCACCACCGGCCTGGACCTGAAAGCGGACCGGTACGTGTCCGCCGCCGCCGACGCGTGGACGGCCGGGCTGCCCCGCCGTGCCCGCGCGATGCTCCGTCCCGTGCTGCCATTCGCCGACACCCCCGAACGGCTCGGCCGCGCCCGGCTGCTCCAGGGTGAGATCGAGCTGTACGACGGGACGCCCGCCATCGCCGCCGGAATCCTGCGCGAGGCCGCCGACCGCCTGGCGGGCGCGGACCCCGCACTGGCCGCCACCACGTTGATGAAGGCCGCGCACGCCGCCGAATCGGGCGGCGACGTCCACTCGTTCGCCGCCATCGCCGACCACGCGGCGGGACTCCACGCGCAAGGCCCCGTCGCCGAGCTGGTGTTCGCTCACCTCGTCGGCTTGGCGGCGACCTTCCGGGGACGGTACGACGTCGCGTCCCGGAACCTGGCCAAGGCACTGCATCTCGCCGACAAGGCCGACGACTGCACGGCCGTCATGTACGCGGCGTTCGCCGCCATGGTGTGCGGCGACGGACGGCGCGCCCGGGAACTGGCCGCACGGGCGGTGGCAAGCGCGCGCTGCGGCGGCGTCCCCGTTCTGGAGCCGCAGGCGCTGGCGATCCTCGCCCACACCGAACTGTTCCTCGGCCGCTACCCGGCGGCGACCGCCATCGCCCAGGAGGGGCTGCACCTCGCCCGCGCCGCCGGGCAGCGCAACATCGCCGCCGACCACCTGGCCACGATCGCGCTGGTCACCGCGTTCCGCGGCGACCGCGCCGCCACGCTGGGCCACCTCGACGGGCTCAGCGACACCGTGGGACGCCACGGGCTCGCCCGGCCCGCCGCGTACGGGTCGTGGGCCCTGGCCTGCCTGGACCTGGCCGACGACCGTCCCGCCGACGCCCTGGCCCGGCTCCGGCTGCTGACCGGCACCGACTCGGCCCATCCCGCCGTCCGCGTCATGGCCGCCGTGCACCTGGTGGAGGCCGCCGCCCGCTGCGGCCGCCGGGACGAGGCCCGCCGCGCGTTCGAGCTGTACGACCGGTGGGCGCGCGGCACCCGCAGCCCCGGACGGCGCGCGCTCGCCCACCGCTGCCACGCCCTGCTCGCCGACGACGAGGACACGGCCGTCGCGCACTTCGCGGAGGCGCTGCGGCTGCACGGCCACTGCGACGCGACGTTCGAGCTGGCCCGGACGGAACTGCTGTACGGGCACCGGCTGCGCCGCGACCGCCGTCCCCGCGAGGCCCGCGGCCACCTGCGCACCGCGGTGCAGATCTTCGACAACTACGACGCGGCGACGTGGGCCGAACGCGCGCGGGCCGAGCTGCGCGCGGCGGGGGAGGTGGTGGACGGCGGCGGCACGGTCGGCCTGGACCGGCTGACCGCCCAGCAGCTCCAGATCGCCCGGCTCGTCGCCGCGGGCGCCACCAACCGCGAGATCGCCGCCCGGCTCACCATCAGCCCCCGCACCGTCGACCACCACCTGCGCAACGTCTTCTCCCGGCTGGGCATCCGGTCGCGCGTGGAACTGGCCCGTCTGCTCACCTGAAGTCGTCGGCGTGGTCGCGGGCCCACTGGGCGAACGTCCGCGCGGGCCTGCCGATGGCGTCCTGCATGGTGGGCATCGGCCCGAACGAGGCGAGGTCGAGTTCGGCCATCGCGTGAGGGTCGGCGGGGTTCCCGGAGTAGTCCTCGAAGCCGAGAAGGAAGTCGGCGTTCGCGGCGGCGAATCCGCCCAGCCTGCGGTACTGCTCGCGCGCCTCTTCCGGCGTGACCGTCTCGACCCGGATGTCCCGTCCGATGGCGGCGGCGATGGCCTTCGCCTGGTCGCGCTTGGAGAGGAGTTCGGGACCATTCAGGTCGTAGGCCCTGCCCGCGTGCCCGTCCTCAAGCAGCGCCGCCGCGGCGACGTCGGCGATGTCCTGCTCGTGGACGGGGCACCAGGGCACATCCGGGAACGGGTCGCGGACCACGCTCTCCTCCCGGATGGACGGACCCCACAGCCACACCTTGTTGAGCATGAACTCGCCGGGCCGCACATGCGTCCATTCCAGACCGGACGCCTCCACCGCCTGCTCCACGGGCAGATGGAAGTCGGTGTCGAGGCCCCCGGTGACGGCGCCGGACGAGAGCGTCACGATATGCCTCACCCCGGCGTCCTTCGCCAGCGTCACCACGTCCTTCGCAGTGGCGGCCACCGGGAACAGGTACATGCGTTCCACGCCGTGGAACACGTCGGCGAGGCCCCCGGGCACCGCGAGATCGCCCCGGGCGATATCCACACCCTGTGGAAAACGTGCCCTGCTCGGGTCGCGGGTCAGCGCCCGCACGTCCGCGCCCGCCTCGACGAGCCGCTCGACCACGTGCCTGCCCACATTTCCGGTCGCCCCGGTCACCAGAATCGTCATCGCCTTTCCCTTCTTTCGGGCACGCCGAACAAGCCCCCGCCGGGGCCGGTCGCGGCATTTCCCTCATCCTGAACCGTGACGGCCGCCAGGGCAAACGCGAACACGCCGTTCACATATGGCGCTGACCAGCGAAAACGCGTGACTTTCACGGTGGCGACCAGACCCTTTTCACGCTCCCATGCGCCGCCTTGAACTGCGCTTTCTCCATCGCGGCGAACAAATCGCAATCGCGGCCGCCAAGCGGCATCATGCGTACGGCTTCACCAGCGAGCTGAAACACTGGCGGTCCTCGACGCGCGCATCGCCGCCCAGACCGAGGCCCGCGACCGGCTGGCGGCGGCGCTGCGCCCCGGCCACCGGCGGCGCCGTCCGCACCATCGCCTGACGATCACGACGGAGGCGTACGACGCCCGCGGCCGGAGCTCGAGGTTCGCAGGAGCGGCGACGCTCCGGGGCGGGTGTGAACGTCCGCGACGATCACGACGGAGGCGTGCGGCCACGCCTGCGGCCGGAGCTCGCGGTTCGCAGGGGCGGCCACGCTCCGGGGCGGGTGTGAACGTCCGCGACGATCACGACGGAGGTGTACGGCCACGCCTGCGGTCGGAGCTTGTGGTTCGCGGGGGCGGGCACGTTTCGGGGCGTGTTGTGAACGTCTGCCGCGCCAGGGAGATCACTCGGTGGCGGGGGTGTCTTCGGTGAGGGTGTCGAGGACCTGCTGGCCGTACTTGGCGAGCTTGTTCTCGCCGACGCCGTTCACGCGGCTGAGCTCGGCGAGGGACGCCGGGCGGACGGTGGCGATCTCGCGGAGGGTGGCGTCGTGGAAGATGACGTAGGCGGGGACGCCCTGCTCCTTGGCGGTGGCGGCGCGCCAGGCGCGTAGCCGCTCGAACAGCGGCACCGCCTCTGCGGGCAGGTCGGCGGCCGGGGTGGACTTCTTGCCCGACTTGGCGGCGCCGGCGGCCTTGGTGGCGGGACGTTCGGGTTCGCGGCGCAGCATGACCTTGCGCTGGCCGCGCAGCACCTCGGCGCTGCGGTCGGTGATGACCAGCGTGCCGTGGTTGCTCTCGACGGCGAGCAGCCCCTGCGCCAGGAGCTGGCGGACCACGCCGCGCCACTCGGCCTCGCGCAGCTCGGTGCCGATGCCGAACACCGTCAGCGCGTCGTGGTCGAACTGGATGACCTTGGCGGTCTTCTTGCCGAGCAGGATGTCGATGATGTGGCCCGCGCCGAACTTCTGGCGCCGCTCGCGGTCGAGCCGCACCACGGCCGACAGGATCTTCTGGGCGGCGATCGTGCCGTCCCACGACTGCGGCGGCGACAGGCAGGTGTCGCAGTTGCCGCAGGGCTCGGCGGGCTGGCCGAAGTAGTCCAGCAGGCGGACGCGGCGGCAGTCGACCGCCTCGCACAGCGCCAGCATCGCGTCCAGATGCAGGGTCAGGCGGCGCCGGTGCGCGTCGTCGCCCTCGGAGCCCTCGATCAGCTTGCGGAGGTTGACGACGTCCTGCAGGCCGTAGGCGAGCCAGGCCGTGGAGGGCAGGCCGTCGCGTCCGGCGCGGCCCGTCTCCTGGTAGTAGCCCTCGACCGACTTGGGCAGGTCCAGGTGCGCCACGAACCGCACGTCCGGCTTGTCGATGCCCATGCCGAACGCGATCGTGGCGACCATGACGAGGCCGTCCTCGCGCAGGAAACGCGCCTGGTTGGCGGCGCGGGTGGCCGCGTCCAGGCCCGCGTGGTACGGCAGCGCCTCGATCCCGTTCGCGGACAGGAACTCGGCGGTCTTCTCGACCGAGTTGCGCGACAGGCAGTAGACGATGCCCGCGTCCCCGGCGTGCTCGGTGCGCAGCAGCGTCAGCAGCTGCTTCTTCGGGTCGACCTTTGGCTCGATCCGGTACTGGATGTTGGGGCGGTCGAAGCTGGCCACGAAGTGCCGGGCCCGCTCCAGGTCGAGGCGGGCGGCGATCTCGGCGCGGGTCGCCGGGGTGGCGGTCGCGGTGAGGGCGACGCGCGGCACGTCCGGCCAGCGTTCGTGCAGCCCGGACAGCATCAGGTAGTCGGGCCGGAAGTCGTGCCCCCACTGCGCCACGCAGTGCGCCTCGTCGATCGCGAACAGCGAGACCGTCCCGCGGTCGAGCAGCTCCACGGTGGCGGGCAGCCGCAGCCGCTCGGGCGCCAGGTACAGCAGGTCCAGCTCGCCGGCGACGAACTGCGCCTCCACGACGCGGCGCTCGTCGAAGTCCTGCGTGGAGTTGAGGAACCCGGCCCGCACGCCGAGCGCGCGCAACGCGTCCACCTGGTCCTGCATCAGCGCGATCAGCGGGGAGATCACCACCCCGACGCCCTTACGGACCAGCGCGGGGATCTGGTAGCACAGCGACTTGCCGCCGCCGGTCGGCATGAGCACCAGGGCGTCGTGCCCGGCGATCACATGCTCGATGATCTCCTGCTGCCCGTCGCGGAACGCGTCGTACCCGAACACGCGCCGCAGCACGTCCAGCGCGCCGCTACTGGCCTGCACTTCGCTCGCGTGAGTGGACACCCGGCCATCCTAGGGGCCGGGTACGACGGGCCGCGCGGGTTATCCACAGGCCCCCTGAGGTGCCGATCGCGTCGGCGATGCCGTCGAGGATCAGTTCGAGACCGAAGAAGCGCCCAGGTCAGCTACGAGAAATCCGCGAAGGCTCAGAAGAAGCGGGATCGGCGATATGGGCTCGTCCGCAGGATTCTCACGTCGCGGCGTGCTGGTCGCCGGAGTCCGCCGAGATGCCCAGTGTGGACAGGAAGGCCGCGGCGGCGGGGGAGGGGCGGAAGCGGCTCCAGATGAGGTGCTCCACGCGGGCCGGAGCGTCGCGAACCCGGACGGTGGGCAGGTCGGGGAGCTCGGACGCGAAGGAGGCGGGCATCATCCCGATCCCCAGGCCCTGCCGGATGAGGCGGGCCATGAAGTCCACGGTGGTCACTTCGAAGGCGACCTCGCGCCGGACTCCGGCCGCCGCGAACGCCTGGTCCGACTGGATCCGCGCGGCGGTGCCCGCGGGGAAGTCGACGAAGGGTTCGTCCGAGAGTTGGTGCAGGTCAAGGTGTTCCTCGCCCGCCAGCGGGTGGTCGGGCGCCATCATGGCGACGAGGTCACCGCGTGCCAGTTCACGGCCGCGGACGCCCTTGGGGCGCAGGTCCACCGGCAGCCCCAGGAACCCGATGTCCAGGGTGCCCTGCCGCACCTGTTCGATCAGCTCCTCGCTCGCGCCCGAGCGGAGGGTGATGCGCACCTGCCGGTGCCGCAGGTGAAAGTCCTTCAACGCGGTGGGCAGGTCGACCGCCGTGACGGTGGGGATGGCGCCGATGGCGAGCCGTCCGCGGATCTCGCCCGCGGCGGCCGCCACCTCGGCGCGGGCGCGTTCGGCGGCGTCCAGGGCCTGGCGGGCGGCGGGGAGGAACGCCTCGCCGGCGGGGGTCAGCCGGACGCGGCGGCTGGTGCGGTCGAACAGCTTGGCGCCCAGCTCACGTTCCAGGCGGGCGATCTGGTGGCTCAGCGCGGACTGGACGACCCGGCACCGCTCGGCGGCGCGGGTGAAGTTGCTCGTCTCCGCGACCGCGACGACGTAGCGCATCTGCTGAAGCTCCATGGATCAATCGTGATACACGATCGATCTCATGACAAACATGTGTTGGACTCATTGATCGTCGGTCCTCCAGGCTGGGGGACATGACGGCGACGAGACCTCACGCGGCCGGCGGCACGCCGCGCGGGCTGCTTCTGCTCATGTCGGTGGCGACCGGGTTGGCGGTCGCGGGCAACTACTTCGCGCAGCCGCTGCTCGACCTGATCGGCCGGGAGCTGGGGACCGGGACCTCGCTGGTGGCACTGATAGTGACGGCCGCGCAGTGCGGGTACGCGCTGGGGTTGATCCTGCTGGTGCCGCTCGGCGATCTGGTGGACCGGCGCCGGCTGGCGGTGTCGCTCTACGCGGCGACCGCGGTGTTCCTGCTGGTGTCGGCCACCGCGGCCAACGGCACGGTGCTCCTGGCCAGTACGGCCCTGACCGCGCTGACCTCGGTGGGAGCCCAGGTCGTGGTGCCGTTCGCGGCGGCGCTGGCGGACCCGGCCGAGCGTGGCCGGGTGGTCGGCACGGTGATGACCGGGCTGATGCTCGGCCTGTTGCTGGCGCGCACCGCGTCCGGAGCGTTGTCCGAGCTGGGCGGCTGGCGGACGGTCTACTGGGTGAACGCGGCGCTGATGGCGCTGATGGCCGTGCTGCTGCGCGTCTTCCTGCCCCGGCTCGGCGCGGACGGCCCGCGCATGTCCTACTCCGGGCTGCTGCGCTCGACGGTGGCGATGTTCCGGTACGAGCCGTTGCTGCGGTGGCGGGCGGGTATCGCCGCCCTGAGCCTGGCCTCGTTCAGCGTGCTGTGGACGGCGCTGACCTTCCTGCTGGTGCGGCCGCCGTACGGCTGGTCGGAGTCGGCCATCGGCCTGGTCGGCCTGCTCGGCGTCGCCGGGGCGCTGACCGCCACGGTGGCGGGGCGGCTGGCCGACCGCGGGCACGTCCAGATCGTGGCCGGCGCCGGGACGGTCCTGCTGGTGGCGTCCTGGCCGGCCATCGCCGCCGGGGCGCACTCGCTGGTCCTGATGGTCGTCGGCGTGGTCGTGCTGGACCTGGCGCATCAGGCGGTGCTCAACAGCAGCCAGAACGTCGTCTACGCACTCCGCCCCGAGGCCCGCAACCGGATCAACTCCGCGTTCATGACCACCTTCTTCGTCGGCGGCGCGGCGGGGTCCGCGCTGACCTCGGTGGTCTGGGCGCATGGCGGCTGGTCCGGCGTGTGCGTCCTGGGCGCCGCCCTCTCGGCCGGAACCCTCGTGCTCTGGGTCCTGGAGCGCATCACCGTCAGCCGGGCGGCCGGGAAGCGGCCGTCCTCCGGCGTCGTCCGCGACCCCGTCCGTATCCCCGCCACCACCGAAGGAGAATGAGCGTGTCACGCACCGTGCTGATCACCGGAGCCACCGGAACCGTCTCCACCGCACTGATCGACGCGCTGCGAGGGGCCGATGTGGACCTTCGTGCCCTCGTCCGCGACGAGTCCAAGGCCGACGGCCTGCGCGAGCGGGGCGCCGAGGTCTTCGTCGGCGACCTCGACGACGCCCGGTCGCTGCCGCCCGCCTTCGAGGGGGTGCACGACGTGTGGCTGCTCACCCCGAACGGCCCACGCGCTCCGGAGAACAACATGAACGCCGTGTGGGCCGCACGCCAGGCCGGTGCGGAGCGCATCGTGCGCCTGTCCGTCGTCGGCGCGGCGCACGACGCGCCGAACCGCAGCGGCAGGCTGCACGCCCTGTCCGACCAGGAGACCGAACGGTGCGGCATGCGCTGGACGATCCTGCGCCCCCACTGGTTCATGCAGAACCTGCTGAACGAGGCGGGCGACATCTCCGCCACCGGAACGTTCTCGCTGAACATGGCCTCGGCGCGGATCGGCATGATCGACGTACGCGACATCGCCGAGTGCGCCGCCCGCGTGCTCCTCGACCACCCCGACCGCCACCACGGCCGGACGTACACCCTCACCGGCCCGCGCTCCCTGACGTTCGCCGAGGTCGCCGACCAGTTGAGTCGCGCTCTCGGCAGGTCCGTCACGTACCTGCCGGTCAGCGACGACGCCAAGCGCAAGACCCTGCTCGGCTACGGGGTTCCGGAATGGATCGTCGACATGCTGGAGGAGTACGCGCAGGCGTACGTCTCCGGCTGGGGAGACTTCACCACCGACACGGTCGCCGACCTTCTCGGCCACCCCCCGCGTGACGTGGCCGACTTCGTCCGCGACCACTCCGACGCGTTCACCCCGCCCGACGCTATGACCCACTGATCAGCCCCCGGCACCGCCCGTTGCCCCGGTTCGGCGATACCCGCCGGCTTCTCCTGCTCGCATTGGCGGGATGCCCCGATCCAGTCGCTGCGGCAGGTGTCTGCCGGAGCCACCGCTCCCCCAGAAAAGGAACGCATCATGCGACGTTGGAAAGTGTCCGCAGTACTCGTGCTCGGGCTGGTCACCACGATCAGCGCACCGGCCCATGCGGCCGCCGACCGCCACCACCCCGCTCCGGCGGCGTTCCCGGCCACGATCCGGCTTCCGGACGGGTTCCGCCCCGAGGGCATCGCGACCGGACCCGGCCCGTTCGCCTACTTCAGTTCCATGGCCGACGGCTCGATCTACCGCGCCGACCTGCGCACCGGACGCGGCGCGATCTTCACCCGAGGGCCGGGCACACCGTCCCTCGGCATGAAGATCGACTCGCATGGACGGCTTTTCGTGGCGGGCGGCACGGGTGGTGACGCGAGGGTCGTCGATGTCCGCACGGGCCGGGTGCTGGCCTCCTACCGGCTGGCCACCGGCCCGGCGTTCGTCAACGACGTCATCCTCACCCAGGGCGCGGCGTGGTTCACCGACTCCACCAACCCGGTGCTCTACAAGCTGCCGCTGCGCGACGGACGGCTGCCCGGCGCCGCGGTGCGGATCCCGCTCACCGGCGACCTGGTGTACGGCGCCGGCTTCAACGCCAACGGCATCACACCGACTCCGGACGGCCGGGGCCTGATCGTCGTGCAGTCGAACACCGGCGGACTGTTCCGCGTCGACTGGTCCGGCGCGACCCGCCGGGTGAACCTGCACGGCGAATCGCTGCCGGAGGGCGACGGCCTGCTGCTGCGCGGCCGGACGTTGTTCGCGGTGCAGAACCGGCTCAATGCGGTGGCCGTCCTGCGGCTGAACGCGGCGGGGACCGAAGGCCGCGTCGTACGGCGGGTGGGTGATCTCCGGTTCGACGTACCGGCGACCGTGGCCGCCTTCGGCTCCCGGCTGTACCTCCCCAACGCCCGCTTCGACACGCCGGCGACCTCGGAGACCTGGTACAACGCGGTCGCCATCCCCGACCCTGAGCGGCGGCCGTGAGCGGTGGCCGGCATCAGGTGATCACCTCGATCTCCGCCGGGCGCGCGGCGACGCCGATCGCGGCGGACCCGAACCGGCCTCACGTCCGTTGATGAGGGCGAGGGCGCGGGCGGCGCCGCCTACCTGGCCGGCCGCGCCGCGCGCGACCTAGACGAGCCG
>NZ_BAAAZG010000002.1:0-4745 GCF_039536785.1 Actinomadura miaoliensis | reverse complement strand
GCCGGCCGCGCCTCCGCCGTGCGCGACCTGGACGAACCGCCGGCGGCGGCCAACGTCGGCGGCTCGCGCGGCTGGAAGATCGAACACCGCGACGTCTCGGCCCCCGGCGGGACCAGCCGGACGATCATCGGCTTCCGTGAAGGTGGGCGTCGCGCGCGATCGCCGCCGGTGATGGCTCGTCCAAGGGGCGGTTCAGGGGCGCGGCTTGTCGGCGATCTGGTCGAGCAGGCGCGGGGTGATGGCGTTGAGGTCGCGGGCGACGTGGGAGGCGAGCGCCAGCGCGTCCTCGTCCGGGGGATACCGGGGATGCGGGACGGCGATCACCCGCATGCCCGCCGCGTGGGCCGAGCGCAGGCCGTTGCTGGAGTCCTCGATCGCCGCGCATTCCTCGGCGGGGACGTCCAGCCGTTCGGCCACCGTGAGATAGCCGTCAGGCGCGGGCTTGCCACGGGCCACCTCCTCGGTGGAGAGCGTGGCGCGGAACAGGTCGCGCACCCCCATCTCGTCGAGCACGTGATCGATCAGAGTGCGCGGCGACGAGCTGCTCACCCCCAGCGGACGGCCGTCCTCGGCCAGCCGCCGCACCACCTCCCGCGCTCCGGGCATGAGCGGCAGGTGCTCGTCGTACCGGCGGATCATCTGGCCGATCACGCCCTCGGCGACCTCGCGCGGCTCCATCCCGCCGATCAGCTCGGTCGCCAGGTACCGCGACCACTCCTTGGTGCTCATGCCCATGAGCCGGTCCTGGGTGTCGGGCCGCCACCGCCCGCCGTGGTCGGCGACGTAGCCGCGGCGCACCTCCTCCCACACCGGTTCGGAGTCGACCAGGACGCCGTCGAGATCGAACACGACGGCCCGCAGGACGGACATGGGCGGCACCTCCAGCGACTCACCGATTCCGCGCTGATCGCTACCCCGGCGGGCGACGGTCCAACCCGGTGGTCTCCGAGGGGCGGGACGCGGCGCGGCCGGTGGACGGACCGTCGGTTACCCGGCGTGGTCGTCTCCGCTCATTTGCGGACAGAACGCACAAGATCCAAGCGGTCTCTGGCAGGGTGAGAGCCCCCGCCCCGGCTCTGTGGCCGTTGGAGAGGAGAGTCATGGCCTTCCTCGGAATCCTGCTGATCGCCGCGGCCGTCGCCGTCGGCGCCGGCGTCGCGCTGGACAACTCCGGCGACACCACCCTGACCGTCTTCGGCACCGCCGTCCCCGGCGTGAGCAGCCAGTGGCAGGTGTTCTTCGCCGGTGCCCTGTTCGCCGTGGTGCTGGTCATCGGCCTGGTGCTCACGTTCATGGGCACGGCCCGGACGATGCGGACGCGCCGCGAGGTGCGCGCCCTGCGCGAGGAGCACGAGGAGTCGCTCACCACCCTGGAGATGGAGAAGCGCCAGCTCGAACGCGAACTGGCCCGCATCCGCAACAGCGCCGCCGCCTCCGCCGCCCGCCAGGCCCCCGCCCCCGCCCCCGCGGCCCCCGCCCAGGCTCCGGCGCCCGCCCCGGCCCCGGCCCCGGGGCCTCGCTCCGCCGCGCGCTCCCAGGTCACCGCGGCGTCCCCGTTCTTCGACCGCGCCGACTGACCGCTACGGCCGGATGAGCCGCCGGTCGTCCCCAATGGTGAGGCGGCCGTCCGGCGGATCGCCGCACGGAGGGATGACGTCGGTGCGCCGTCCACGCAGGATGGATGACGTGTCGATTCTCATCAAGACCGGGATCACCGCGGTGGCGCTGGCCGTGGCCGCGCTGGTGCTGGACGGCATCACCGTCACCGGAGACGACACGGGACGTCGAGCCCTCACGCTGGTCGCCGTCGCGGTCATCTTCGGCCTGGTCAACGCCATCATCAAGCCGATCATCAAGACCCTCGGATGCGCGTTCTACGTGCTCACGCTCGGGCTCATCGGGCTCGTGGTGAACGCCCTGCTGCTCCTGCTCACCAGCAAGATCGCCACCGAGATCGACCTGCCCTTCCACGTCGCCGGCTTCTGGGCGGCCTTCTGGGGCGCCATCATCGTCGGCGTCGTCGGCTGGCTCCTCAACCTCTTCGTCGGCGACGACGACTGATCCGTCCCCGCGGTGGATCGTGTGGGGCCGGTCTACGCGCAGCGGCCGAAGGGCCCGCCCAGGAGGGCGGGCCCTTCTGCGTACTCGCAGAGTGCGCCGTGGTCCTCTTTTCGAAAGTAGAAGGAACCGATGCACAATCCCCTCACGGCTGCCGGTGGCGGCGCCATCGCCGAAGTCGGGCATGTCGTCGGACGGGTCGTCGAGGTCAACCCGGGCGGGCGGTACGCCCGATGTGCCGGGGGCTTGAGCGCCGCGTCCGCCGCTCGTGTTTCGATGTCACACCGCGACACGGACCGAGAAGGCGAGGTGCCGATGAACGAGTCGGCCGACCTGGACGCTCTGCGACGGCTCATGCCGCCGCCGGACGGTGGGACGAGGGTCGACTGGGACGCCGTCACCGCGTCCTGGGGCACGCCGTTCCCGCCCGACTATCTGCGCTTCATGGAGGTCTACGGCGCCGGTGTGGTGCAGAAGTACCTGTCGATCAACACACCTGAACCCAAGGTCCCGCTGTCCGAGGCGCAGCGGGACGGAATGGTGATCGAGACCGCGAACGCCGAGGCCGACTGGGAGACCGAGGACAAGGCGCCCGACCTGGAAGGCACCTCTCCCAAACTGATCAACTGGGGCGTCGACGCCACCGCCGACCTGCTGTGCTGGGACGCCTCGGACGAGGATCCCGCCAGGTGGCCCGTCCTGGTCTACAACCGCAACGGCTCGCTGTGGAGCCGCTACGACTGCGGCATGGTGGAGTTCCTCGTCCGGGTGCTGCGGGCCGACTTTCCCGAGTGCCCCCTCGGCGGCCTGTTCCTGTGGGGCGTCAGCGAGGCGACCTTCGAGAAGAGAGGGGGCTGACCGTTCCCCTGCTCTGCACAGGGCCGTTCACAAGGCCCAGGCAGGGCGGTTTGCATCGCTGATGGGCTCATCAAGCGCGCGATTCTCGTCGTCTACAGGTCGAATCTGCCTGCTTTGATTGCCTGGAAGAGCGTCATCATCTCGGTGAGGGTGAATGTGTGGCGTGGCCCGTCAGGGTTTTGGCTGTCTCGAACGGCCAGCAAGCCACCCGCGTCCGCGACTTCAACGCAGTTGTCGCCAGCCTCGCTTGAGCGGCTCGACTTCCGCCAAGTCAGTCCGTCCGTCTATCCATTGCCTCTCTTATCAGTTCGCGGCGACGCCTGCCCTGACGGGCACACGTGCGGAGCGATGCATTGCATCCTTGACGGCGCTATCGAGATCACGATGGTCGGTGGCTGTGTGGAGTGCCGTTGCCGAAGCCACTGGCCGCTGTTGCGGGACATGTTGATCTCGCGTGGCCACCTGATGAGGTACACGGACGCGGCACGGTCACGGTTGCGGTGACGAGGCGCCCGAGTTCCTCCGGCCGGCTCTGCCCCCCCGCACCCGGCCGGAGGTCACCTCATTTCTGGGCGTCGCGGTCGGTCGGCTGCTCACCCTGTTGGTCGACGACTGCTTCGGGCTCGCCCAGTGGAAGAGTCTGTCCGGCCGGACGCGCGTCGGCTGCCTCCTCAGTGGTCTCGGCAGCGGGATCGGGGACGGCCACAGGCGTGGTGATGTCGGCTGCGACGGGCGGTTCGGCGTCGTCATCGGCCTGCGCGGTGGCGGGTGTGTGCTCGCGGGCGGGCGTGGGTTGGGGCTCGACTTCGGCCGGGATCTGGGGTGCCGGTACGTCCGGCATGGTGACGTCTGCTGCGGTGGGGTGCTTGGTGGGGGTGGTGGGCTCGGGTGCGACTTCGGCGGTGGGTTCGCTGCCGCCTGCTTCGGCGTCGCTGGCCTTGTCGGCGGTGGGTGTGTGCTTGGCCTCGGGCGTGGGGTCGGGTTCGACTTCGGCCGGGATCTGGGGTGCCGGTGCGTCCGGCATGGTGACGTCTGCTGCGGTGGGGTGCTTGGTGGCGGGGGCGGGGGCCACCTCGGCGGAGGGGTGGGGGGCGGGCGCGGACGGTGTCACGTCTGCGCGGGTGGTGTTGGGCGGGAGTTCGTCCGCGAGGGTGGGCATGGCCATGGTCGCGTCTGCGGGAGCGGGCTTCGCCTCGGGCGCGGGCTCCCCCTGGGCGGCGGCTCCGGTGTCGGCCGCGGGGTCCACCTCGGCGGGGGTGGATGTGGGTAGGGGCATGGTCGCGTCTGCGGGCGCGGTCGCCTGCTCGGTGGCGGCCTCATCGCTGGTGGGCTGGGGCTCGGCCTCAGCAGCGGGTTCGGCCTCTGTTGTGGGGGTGGCGCTGGGCGGGGGGTCGTCTGTGAGGGCGGGCTCGGCGATGGTCGCCTCAGCGGGCGCAGGTTCCACCTGGGCGGCGGCTCCGGTGTCGGGCGCGGGGTCCACCTCGGCGGGGGTGGAGGTGGGTAGGGGCATGGTTGCGTCTGCGGGCGCGGTCGCCTGCTCGGTGGCGACCTCATCGCTGGTGGGCTGGGGCTCGTCCTTAGCAGGAGGGGCGTCCCTGAGGGCGGGGTCGGCGATGGTGGCCTCAGCGGGCGTGGGTTCCGCCTGGGCGGTGGCTCCGGTGTCGGGCGTGGGCTCGGCCTTGGCGGGGGTGGAGGTGGGTAGGGGCATGGTTGCGTCTGCGGGCGTGGCTGTCTGTTCGGCGGCCTCAACGTCGTGGGTGAGTTGGGGCTCGTCCTCAGCGGGGGGTTCTGTGACCGGCGTCGGGACGGCGGGAGGCTCAGTGGTGGGG